>CAZIMH010000269.1:0-4424 GCA_964540155.1 uncultured Saprospiraceae bacterium | reverse complement strand
ATTAATAAATGATAAAGAAAACTCAAGTAAAACTTTTTGTGCCATTGTAAATGAACTGTCAAAAAAGGAATATGAGCCCGTCCAGAGTTACTTTATAACATCTGATGTAATCCTAGAATTAAAACCGAGTGACACAATTACAGTATTCCAGCGATATCTGGCCATGAAGAAGGTTTTGAAGAAAATCGTCCAAAGTAAATTGATTGAGGAAGAAATTATAATCGAGAGTCTAGATCAGATAGTATTACCATGTACATTCAAATCTATATTCGACTGGTATAATAACCCTTCTAAAACGCTGATAGACAAATTGGAAAAACATCTTGTAAATAACATTGATACTAAGCTACAATTTCATGAGTCGCTTAGAATAAACTATGCTAGGACTATCATTAAATTCAACAACTACAATGTTTCAAAAAAACTGGCAAGCTACTTTATTAATGATTATCCAAAGCAGTTATCTAGAATGATAACTATAGCTAATAATAATGGTAGGTTAGATTTAGTATTCCCAGGTGACACAAGAAATCTAGTTTTAAAAACATTATTTGAGCAAATCGAAAACGAAAATATGTTCCAGTCATACAGTACTGTACAAACCATAGAGGATATAACAACCTTAAAATTTATAAACAAGTACTTCAGATTTCCTGACAGAGACCGACATTATAAAGCAGTACGTAAAAAAGCGCTAAAGTATTATAGGAAGAATTATCAATAGACCTCTCCCCTATTCCACATTCAGCCCCTTGTCATTGGTATCCTTGTGATACTGATCAAAGACCTCATCCACCGGCTCCCATAGCTCTATTTTATTTCCATCAGGATCTAATATGTGGACAAACTTTCCATAATCGTAAGTGACAATTTCATCACAGACTGTCACCCCCTCTTTCTTAAGCTCGCCGACCAGCCATTCTAGATCGTCCACTCTATAATTAACCATGAAAGGACTTTGTGCCTGACTGAAGTGATCACTCCCTTTGGACATGGTGCTCCATTGCAGATAACAACTTTTGTCTGGGTTATTCCATTGGCGGGTTTTGAATGTGGCGCCATATTCATTGGTCTCCATTCCAAGGTGGCGTGCATACCACTCTCTTAATTGATCAGGGTTATCTGTCTGGAAGAAAATACCTCCAATCCCTTTGACACGTTTTTTCTCTGACATGAGTTTGTATTTTTATTACTGAATAGCGCATCTAAGATGCATCATAAATCAACAGATTCACATACATAGTAATGCTAAACTGTTATCGAAAATGAGCAGTTTCCAACATTTAGTATCTAGCTAATCGTACTTGCCTACCGGCGGTATTCTTTTTCATTGAACCTCCTTAGCTAAAATGGCTAAAGGCCGTCCAATCCAACTACTCATCAATAAAAATCGTGTAGCCTAAATGGTCTATTCCGTTTTATTAAATCATCTAAAGATCTTCAGATATAATCCTGCCGTGATTGCACCTACACCAAAACTTCCTTCTGCAAAGGCACCGAATCTATCAAAGATGTCATACCGCACGCCACCACCTACTCCCCAGGCAGTAAACTGGGTTTGCTCTGCTACACGTGTGCCCATGAACAATGGATCATTATTGATATCCTCAAAGCCTACACCCAAAACAATAAAAGCATAAGGATCAAATCTTGAATTCTCAGATATTTTCGGATGATAGGCGACTCTGCCTCCGAAGATAATTTCTATCCTGCTTCCTCTTTCAATATTCTGTGTTCTGAGATTGATGATAATACCGGCACCAAAATCACCTGACTCCACTACACTGTCATCTAATATGCGCTCAAAAATGTAAGATGCTCCCTGGCCCTCTCCGGCGCTATATCCCGCATGATGTACCTTGTACCCTTGTGTATGTGCTACATTGATCAAGCTAAACCCGAAAGTGCATAGAACTAAAATGATTGTTTTTCTCATTATATAAAGTTTGTGATAGCTGTCCTCTTTAGAAATGCCCATCTTATCTGATTATAATATAGTTTCATCAGAATTGTGGAAGGCTGCATTCTATATCCTTGTATATTGATGTTAAATTCTTCAACCAACCAAAATTAGACAAATGAAACTCGCCAACACATTAATTTTCCTCCTATTGCTTACTTCTCTTTTCTCACAACGCGTGACCCAAGAGTTAGAAGATTTCACTGCACTCGATGTAGCTACAGGGGTGGAAGTTCTCCTCAGAAAAGGCGCACCTAAAGCTGATATCCATGTAAAGAAAGGAGACTTAGATGACCTTATCGTAGAAGTCCGCGGTTCAGAGCTAAGAATCAAATTCAAAAACAAAAGGGGCTGGAGCTGGTCACAGGGTAGCAGACATGCTACTATCCAACTTTACTGTGGAGATTTGGAAAAAATAGAAGCATCGTCTGGTGCTTCAGTAGATGCTGATTTCACGATAAAAACGAAAAATTTTATAGCAGATGCCTCTAGTGGTTCTAACATATCTGTATCCGTGGAATGCACTTCCATGGAAGCGGACATCTCCTCTGGGGCCGCTGTAGAAGTAGATGGTGCTGCCACTGATTTGGAGGTGGATGGCAGCTCAGGCGCCGTTTTTAATGGTGTACGTCTAAAGGCTGAAGATGTAGATGTCGATGTATCCAGTGGCGCTAGTGTCAAAGTATGGGCTACAAAAAAACTAAAAGCAGATGCCAGTTCTGGAGGCGTAGTGAAATTTAAAGGCAATCCTAAGCAAACGAACATAGACTCAGGAAAGTGGTCCGGCGGATCAGTGGTAAAAATATAGACTATAAGCCATAAGTCCTTTTTCATCAGGTTCTTACGAATTAGCAAAACCAACATATGTTGGTAACCTCGCTAATAATGTTAGTTTCTGCGCTAGCTACTCGTCATTAAAGTGCTACTTTTGCGCTTTGTTGATTTAAATCTTCTCGGTGGAGAGAACTCTTTTGGTGCATGAGTGAGAAAAAAGCTAAGAAACTATACGACTACCAGATTCAAGATTTGGAACACATTTTTGAGCGGTTCCAAAACTGTCCACCAGACTACAAGCTACTCTACCAATTACCCACAGGCGGGGGTAAAACAGTCATATTTTCCGAGATAACCAGAAAGTACATTGCAGACAAAGGCAAAAAGGTACTGATCCTTACCCATAGAATAGAGTTGGCTTCCCAGACGTCCACCATGCTCTCTGAGTTTGGTGTAGCCAATATGATTATAGATAGTAAGGTAAAAGAGGTCAGTGCAGCTGATGACCATAACTGCTATGTGGCTATGGTAGAGACGCTTAATAACCGACTTCAAGAAAAGGTCGTCTCTTTCGATAATCTTGGGCTTATAATCATAGATGAAGCGCATTATAATTCCTTCAGGAAGCTATTTAAATATTTCGAAAACCAGTTTGTTCTAGGCGTCACAGCAACACCGCTGTCCTCTAATATCAAGCTGCCGATGAAAGACTCTTATCAGGAGCTGATTTGTGGATCATCTATAGGATATTTGGTAGAGCAAGGCTTTCTGGCTAAAGCAACTACCTACACCTATGATGTATCCTTAGGTTCTCTTAAGGTGGGTATCAATGGAGACTATACAGTGAAATCCTCAGAGATGCTGTATGGTAATATTCTGATGCAGAACAAATTACTCTATGCCTATAGAGAACGATGCGTGAAGAAAAAAACCCTGATATTCAATAACGGTATCAATACTTCAAAACAAGTATTTGCAACATTCTACGAAGCCGGTTTCGAGAATATCAAGCACCTGGATAGTAAGATGGGTAAGCCGGAAAGACGAGAAGTAATAGATTGGTTTAGAGATACACCAGGGGCTATATTGACCTCTGTAGGAATTCTCACGACTGGATTCGATGAGCCTTCTATAGAGGCCATTATGATGAACAGAGCCACCAAGTCGCCGACGCTTTACTATCAGATGATAGGTCGTGGTTCTAGAAAGCTCCCTACAAAATCTGATTTCACTGTCGTCGACTTAGGAAACAATGCGGCTAGATTCGGTCTATGGACTGCGGATGTAGATTGGCAGAAGATTTTCAAAGCACCAGACCTCTATCTGCTCAGTCTGGCCACAGATGAGGAGATAGAAAGGAAGTTTAGATATGTCATGCCTAAGGAGCTGGTCGCCATGTTCCCTAATTCGGAAATTATAGAATTCGATATAAAGGCAGAGAACGAAAAAATAGTTGCCGCGGGATTAAAGTCTTCTACAGTGCTGGATAAGTCTATAGAAATCCACGCCAATATGATTGTAGAAAATAGTGATGAAATCACTAAAGCTTTTGCACTAGCTAGAATGCTAGAAGATGAAATTCACTATAGAGTAAAACAATATTGCTATCTCATATCTAAGAGTACGCGAAACTATAGAGAATGGCTATTGGAAGACTACATCAGAAGATTAAAGAAGGTGATTATGATGA
>CAZIMH010000268.1:0-4426 GCA_964540155.1 uncultured Saprospiraceae bacterium | reverse complement strand
GCTTTCTTATTATTTCCGCTTCTGCCTTCTCTATTATGTTTGGCACGAGCATAGCCGTCTTTGATGGGTATGCCAGAGCACTAGAAAGAACTATAGAGTTGGCTTTTTTAAGTGAGGAAAACTCTAAGAAAGCCTTAGACAATTCTAAAGCCTATAACCTATCTCTCATTGTATTAGCAATAGGTTCATTCTTATTAATCGCTCTCTTCCTTCAGCACTTCAAACTACTCATAGATATAGCCACGACGATATCCTTCTTGATAGCACCTATTGTCGCTGTAGCCAATCTCAAATTGGTATCAGAAAAATATGTAGGTAAAGAAGCTGTGCCACCAAAGTGGATGATCGTATTAAGTTATACTGGAATTATATTCTTGTCAGGGTTTGCGCTGTTCTTTTTGTATGTGCGGCTGTTCTAACTTCTTCCAAAAAAACTAAATATAGTCTGTCCGTAATTTCTCTTATCCAATAAAGCAGGGTGATCAGATAAGTTAACATTAGGATTATGCTCTAGCACAAGGAATCCTTCCTCAGTCAACATGTTTTGTTGTAAAATGAGATCTGGTATCTCAGGTATGTTCTTTAACGGATAAGGAGGCCCTGCAAAGATATAATCGTACTGCTGGTCACACTTTTTGATATATGAGAATACATTCATCCTGTATATCTGCATATACGCTTCGATATCTAATTTCTTAGCCATCTCATGGGCGAATTTCACGCAGCCTGGAAACTTATCGACGTAGGTAGCATCCTCACAACCCCTAGATATGCATTCATAACAATGGCTCCCAGTACCTCCAAAAAGATCTAAGAATTTGATTGTAGAAAAGTCAATTTTATTAGCTAAGATATTGTAAAGGCCTTCTTTGGAAATATCAGTCGTGGGTCTTGTAGGCCATTTTTTTGCTGGGGGATTAAATCTGTGACCTTTGAACCTTCCTCCTATGATACGCATGTCCGACAGAGATAAAGGTCAAAGAAAGTGGATGGATTATCAGCCACAGCTTTCGGCAGAAGGACAGCAGCATCAATGATTGTGACATCGCTGAAATATTTTTTTATAGTCTTCAGAATATTATCCCCATTTTTTATCTCTCCACAGATATGTACTTTCACCTCACTCTTAAAAAATGCCTGTCTGATCAACATTAAAAAATAAATGTAATCTTGACTGTAGAAACAATCGTACTGATTGTAATAGGCAAATCCATCCTTTCTTACAGAGAAGTGAATTGTTCTACCTGACTTATAGCAAATAAAGTCTGTCTCAGTTCTGTGCATATAATTCGCTAAAGCTGTGGAAAGGTGAGCGAATTTTGCATCCATCTTATAGTTATCTAAAAGCGTTGCGACAGATTCAGGTAAGTAGTGTAGCGTTACCTTTTTTTCATGACTGAAATTATCAGAGGTCGGCATTACTTGGTCAAGTAGTTCCAAATCATAGATCCCATCAAAATAGATATTAAAGTAGTTATTGTCCCTATGCTTTCTCAGCAAATGAACATAAGGTTTTAGAGTGGAGACAACATTTATAGAAGAAAGCGTTTGGTGGTAGTAGGATATTAATTTCAAAACCCCATCTAGACTTTCCATAGGATGATAACCTGTCTTTCTCAGAACAGCGTTTTCATCCCATAATCCATAAAAAAAACTGTCTGCATACAATACGGCAGACAGTTCCTGGATTTTTTCTTTTTTGGAAATATGGTCGTATGCTAAGGCTATCTTTCCCAATTTCCAGCTAAGTTAGGGGCATTCATGTCTCCAAACTTAATCAATCTATTAGGGTCATACGAGTTATCATACTTGGAATACTCATTCGTTCCGTACCTCCCCATGAAGGTCTTCCATCGAGTACCGACTTCAACGATATTTACTAAGGTAGATTGGTAGGTCATTGTATCTGCGGTAATAGAGAATTGCTCTCCATCTGTAAATGGCACAAATCTCAATGAATCTAGATTCATAGGTGTCCTAGACATCAATGAGTCCAAGGCACTCTTGTAAGTAATAACCTCTCTAAATTCCTCCGTACTATTACGATCATCTTTGTCACCGAAAATGGTCACAATTTTGATACTATCTGTCCTAAGAACTTGATTTAGAGTATCAAAGTTAGAAGCAAACTTTCCAGTAACTAGCCTATAGACCTCCTGAGCAGACCTGATATCAGTCAATTTTTTCACAACTGCACCCTTTCTATAAGACTTTTCAGCTTGAAAAGCTATTGGCTCTTTGATGTTCTCATAAAGCGCATATATAAGTAGCCCTGCTATTAAGACCATTAAGATGCTTAGTATATTCTTCATGTCCTTTTCTTCTGTATGGTTTTAGTATAAATGAGGCCATTACTAGACCAAATGTGAAGTAAACAAATTTTCTTAATAAAATGGAGAAGTCAGCCCGTCAAAATTGGGATTAGTCCATATAATACAATCTATTCTCTTGAGACAAAGCATTGCACCACTAAGATGCGTACCCAAAGCGCTTTTGGTGTGTACATCTGCTATTTTTACAGTTTTAAGCCTGATACAATATAAAAGTGAGCTCAGAAGTATATTTATTAGCCATAGAATCTTCTTGTGATGACACATCAGCCGCCGTCATCCATAATGGCCAGGTGCTGAGTAATGTCGTATCTGTCCAGAAGGCCCATGCTGAATATGGAGGCGTGGTGCCGGAGTTAGCTTCTAGAGAGCATCAGCAGCACATAGTCCCAGTCGTATCTGCTGCCCTAGCCCAAGCCGGCTTGGAGAAGAATAAGCTCTCAGGTATCGCCTTCACAAGAGGTCCAGGCCTACTTGGAAGCCTAATCGTCGGTGTAACCTTTGCAAAATCCATGGCCCTGAGCCTAGGCATACCACTCATCGAGGTACATCACATGCATGCTCATGTCCTCGCCCACTTTGCAGAAACCCCACATCCCACCTTCCCTTTTCTATGCCTCACTGTATCTGGGGGACATACACAAATAGTCCTAGTACACGATTATCTCAATATGGAGATTCTGGGGCAGACAGTGGATGATGCAGCTGGAGAAGCTTTTGACAAAGCAGGTAAGATGCTAGGGCTACCCTATCCTGGGGGGCCATTGGTGGATAAGCATGCTAAAGAGGGCAAGGCAATCTATCCATTTACGAGGAGCAAGGTTGGTGGATTAGATTTTAGTTTTTCAGGATTGAAGACCTCTATTCTTTATTTCCTTAGGGATCAAATGAAGGAAGATGACACCTTCATCAAAAGAGAATTATCTAACATCTGTGCCTCCATCCAGTCCACTATCATCGATATGCTGATGCACAAACTGGAGTTAGCTGCAAAACAAACGGACATAAACCGGATCGCTATTGCAGGAGGTGTATCTGCGAATTCAGGATTAAGGGCAGCGTTATCTGAAAGAGGAAAGGAACTGGATTGGGAAACGTACATACCTGCCTTTGAGTATTGCCGAGACAATGCAGCAATGATAGGCATAGCTGGCTATTACAAATACCTTGAAGGAATCACCTGCGGGCAGGATGTGACAGCAGAGGCACGGTTAGGATTCTGATCACAATGTTTTTGCAGATCCTTTCAGTAAAAAGATAAATCGTATCTCTTTGTCATCAATGACAACCTATAGGTGACCCCGGCGGCATCTTCGCCAGTTCCGGCACCTTAAATGTTTTAGGTTTATCATTAGATTCTTGGAGCATTGTCGCTAAGTATTTGTTATGCGCTTTCCAAGACATGGAGCTGCCACTTCCCCCTTCTACGAAATCATCCAAAGCTTGCATTGTCAATGCAACAACTTGTTGATTTATACTAGGATTCATCTTCAATTTTAGTAGGTGAGTGAAAAGCGTTTTTTCTAGCATCATTTGATATCTGCTATCTCCATTAGCTTGTTTAATATGGTTAACTATTTTCTGAAGGTATACTTGAAGGTTCCAATCACTATCTTCATACAAATTGAGCCTAGAGAGTCTTTGTGGGTTTAGCAAAAATTCCAGACTATAGGAAGCAGAAGCTTCTGCAGCAGCCAGCGGGTCAAACATGGAACCAGTGTGCCCTTTGAAACTTTCTCTTGTTCTAGGATAACCATAAGCTGCAGGAGGAATCTTAGATATAAGATTATCGGACAACTTTAGAAAATCTATATCAAGCGTACTTAATATTACATCCAGTGCTTTTGACTGCATGCCTTTATCTATTATTTCATAATTCAATGGTTGTGGGTTAATTCCGTAATCGAAATCCACGCCACCAATTATCTTTGAGACGCCGTCTACTTGATATCGATGCATCAGGTAAGCGGGCACTAACACCTTCTCAAGTTCAGAATATGGCGTGCCACCTTTGATAGAATTAACTCCCATTTTGGACAATACATGTTCACGCAACTGAATCATCCTTTCCAGCTCTCCTATTGGATCTTTTCCAT
>CAZIMH010000267.1:0-4441 GCA_964540155.1 uncultured Saprospiraceae bacterium | reverse complement strand
TTATAATAATTGAAATAACGATATACCACTCATTTTGGTTTATCATCTAGTAACTTTTGGCAAATAAGACTTTTTGTTTGCTTGGCTTTCCTGTAAGGATGCATTTTCCGTCAGACTCAGGTTCGTCATTTGGGATGCAGCGAATTGTTGCTTTGGTCTGCTCCTTGATTTTTAATTCAGTCTCTGTCGTTCCATCCCAATGCGCTTTGATAAAGCCCCCTTTATTCTCCAGAATATCCTTAAACTCCTCTATGTCGGTCGTTTCAGAAGTATGGTCAGCTCTGTAGTCAACGGCCTTTTTAAATAGACCATTCTGAATTTCTTCTAATAAGTCCACTATATATCTATCCAGCCCTTCTACTGCGACTGACGTTTTCTCTTTCGTATCTCGTCGAGCGATCTCTACTTGATTTTTCTCCAGGTCTCTCATGCCGATACCGACTCTCACAGGCACACCCTCCATCTCATATTGGGCAAATTTAAATCCTGGTCTTTTCTTCTTATCTCTGTCTATTTTGACTCTGACACCAGCGCCTTCCAGTTGACCCTTAAGTTTCTCAGCGACCTCCATAATGGCCTCATTAGGCTTAGGGATAGGCACTATTACCACCTGAACTGGAGCCAATCTAGGTGGAATGACGAGTCCATCATCATCAGAATGCGTCATAATAAGTCCACCTACTAATCTTGTAGATACACCCCAAGAAGTGGCCCATACATACGCTTCCTTGTTATTGCTATCAGCAAATTTTACATCGAAGGCTTTTGCAAAATTCTGACCTAGGAAGTGAGAAGTGCCCGCTTGCAACGCCTTGCCATCTTGCATTAGCGCTTCTATAGTATACGTGTCTTCAGCCCCTGCAAATCGTTCATTAGCTGTTTTGGCGCCCTTGATGACTGGCATAGCCATGTAATCTTCAGCAAATCGAGCATATACTTCATGAATCATCTGAGCCTCTTCTATAGCTTCTTCCTTGGTGGCATGTGCAGTATGTCCTTCTTGCCACAAGAATTCAGCCGTTCTGAGAAATGGTCTGGTTCTCATTTCCCATCTTACCACATTGGCCCATTGGTTAATGAGTAATGGTAAGTCTCTATAAGACTGAATCCAGTCCTTATAGGTATTCCATATGATCGTCTCAGAAGTTGGTCTTACAATCAGTTCTTCCTCCAACTTTGCACTGGGATCAACGACGACGCCTTTTCCATCTGGACTATTCATTAGTCTATGATGGGTCACAACAGCACATTCCTTGGCAAATCCTTCTACATGCTGGGCTTCCTTACTTAGGAAGCTTTTGGGAATAAATAGAGGAAAATAGGCATTCACATGGCCTGTATCCTTGAACATCTTATCCAGTTGGGCTTTCATGTTCTCCCATATACCAAACCCCAATGGCTTGATGACCATACATCCTCTTACGGCAGAGTTATCTGCCAATCCAGCCTTTTTTACGATATCATTGTACCACTGGGAATAGTTTTCTGCTCGTGGTGTAATTTCCTTAGCCATATACTACTAATGTTATTTTGAGGTCCAAAAGTAAGATTTTGCTATATCTATACTGCTTCAAGTAAGTTTTACTCTACGAGATGTCAGAGATTAGGCTGCAAAAAAAAGCAATACATAGAGGCTAATACACTACTATGAAATGATATAAGATACAGCCAATATCAGCGTCTTAACATTTCAGTTGAGCCTTTAGGCGTACTATTTGAAATGTTATCATTGACATTTTTAGGCTAAATAGTGTTAAGTAATGTGTTAATCTTGGAATTTTTAGTTAAAATCACACATTATAGTCCTAAAAATCGAACCTAAAGCGAATAATATTCGTCATAATAAGTGTAATTCAAAATGTTGAATCTTAATAAACTTTAATACATGTTAATAGCTACTTTAAGCCAGCATTAACTCCTATAAAGAATGAAAAGTTCTAAATTTAAAGTGTCAAAAATATTCAGCTGGATTATCTGAAAACTTAAAAACTAAAGAAATGAAAAAATTGAATGTATTAACTCTGGTTTTATCCCTAATAGTAGGTATTAGCTTAAATGCACAGTTTGATGACTTATACTATGTAGAGGATGATAATGTAGAAACTTCAGCAGATTTATCATCTGCAGATGTATACGATGCAGCTGATTACGGAGATTACGATAATGCTGATTACGACAATTACGATTACTATTCTGAGTACGATAATTACTATTCGTCAAGAATCAGAAGATTTAATAGACCTGTAGGTACTGGGTATTATAACTCATACTACACTTCTAATATAGCTTACGACCCGTTTTCATCTTACTACTCACCTTCTTACCTAGTGTTTGACAGATTGAGCAGAAGTTATGTAAGAACAGGTGTAAGAGTAGGTAGAGGATTTGTGAGCTACGCTAGACCATTTGGATTCTATAATCCATACATAGGAACAACTAGATTTATCGGTACAAGACCGGGATTTGGAGGCTTAGCTTCAAGAGGCGGCGGATATAACTGCCCAGTAGGAGCACCTATAGCTACTAGAGTAACACAACCTAGAGTGATTAACCCAAGAACAAATTCAGGTTCTTACAATGGCACAAGAAGAGCATCAGCTACTAGAACGACTACTGGATACAGAGGCGGTACTAGAACGAATGCTAGAACAGGAGTGAGATCTTCTACAGCGCCAAGAACCAGAAGTACTACTAGATCTTCTACTAGCAGACCAAGAATTAGTACGACTAGACCATCTACCTCTAGATCTACATCTAGACCATCTACTTCAAGATCAAGCAACTCTAGATTTAGAAGTGCAGCGAAGTCTACTTTCAAGAGCTCATCTTCAAGCAGAGGTAGCTCAAGAAGTACAAGATCTTCTAGCAGAAGAGGTAGATAGTACAAAGACAATTGACATTCAAAATTACTTTCTGAATAAAAAGAGTGGGTAGGTTATTAAAAATCTACCCACTTTTTTATTTCCTATTCCTCAGATAATTTGGCTTTTCTCCACTGTATAATACAGTTCTGAGCCTGCTATTCTATATTTGCCTTACATTCAAATCCATACAGTATGAGACTTCTAACTAGCATATACATCGTGTTATTCACCTCAGTAATCCTTTCAGCGCAGAATACAGATGATGCATTGAGATACAGTTACTTGACACCAAGTGGTACAGCAAGAGTAGTTGGAGCAGGATCATCGTTTGGTTCTTTGGGTGGAGATATAGGTGTCGCTAATATCAATGTAGCTGGTTTGGCTGAGTTTAGATCTCGTGAAATATCTGTTTCTGGCATATTCATTAGTCCAAATACCACCAGCAATTTTCAAGGCCAGCAAATAGGCCAATCTACTGAAGGAAGAGAAGTGAAGTTCGACAATTTGGGTTATGTGCATCACTCAAAACCTATTTCAGGGAAATTAAAGACATCAAACTTTTTTATCGGTCTACAAAACCTGGCAGACTTCGAAGAGCTCTTTTCTTACAACACGACTTCTGTAGGATCTATAACTGAGCGATTTGCAGATGATTTGAATTTTGAGTTAGAAAATGGAGGCACACCTAATAATCTAAATCCTTTCGATGCCCTTCTGGCTTTTAGGAGTGAAGCCATTCGCATAGCTGAACCATTCAATTTCGCATTTACAGATTTATCGTTACTGGAAATAGACCCTACTTTTGGAGATACCCTAGCTATCGACAACCTATCTGAACTTCAGACTAACAAACAAGAAATAATAGATCGTCAAGGAGGTATAAACGAATTTCAATTCGCCTGGGCCGGTAAGTTTAATTCTGGATTGAATCTGGGTATTGGTATAGGTATTCCATTCGTTTCTTATACAGAGAATAGATTCTACGAAGAAAATGGAGATGGAAATTCTAGTTTTGGAACCTTGAATTTTGACCAGACACTAACCACTAGCGGGACAGGCTTCAATCTTAAATTAGGGGTTGGATATAATATTAAAAAGAAATACAGATTAGCGCTTGGCTTCCAATCACCTACATTCTATAGGTTAGATGATACATTTTCTACCACTTTATTGTATACCTGTGATGCCTGCGGTACACCTACCTTACAGCGGTCACCTAACGGTGCCTTTGATTACAGACTGAGAACGCCACTCAGAGTTACAGCTAGCATCGGAAGTCTTCTTATAATCAAGGAAGTCAGAGGCTTCTTCAATATTGATGTACATTATATCGATTTGAAGCAGAACAGCTTCAACTTCACTTCTTCTTCCTTTAGTACACCTGGGGATGCAGAGGAAGAAGACTTCCAAAACACGATTATAGATGAAGATTTGGGCTCTGGTTTCAATATCAATGTAGGAGGAGAACTAGGCTATAAAAAATTAAGAGGAAGACTAGGAGTCGCCAGCCAGTTCAAGCCATTCACTAATGAATTGGGGAATGTGTTGACCTTGGCGGGAGGACTAGGCTATAGAGG
>CAZIMH010000266.1:0-4476 GCA_964540155.1 uncultured Saprospiraceae bacterium | reverse complement strand
GACAAATCTCGTTTCCTGGTGGTCAGCTAGACGAGACGGATGACGACCTTCAGGATGCCGCGCTCAGAGAGCTGGAAGAAGAGCTGGGCATAGAACGAGATGTGATAGAGCTCTTAGGACCTCTGACATCTATATATGTATATGTGAGTGATTTCTTTGTGCAGCCTTATCTAGCGATTATGGACAAGATGCCTGTCTTTGTGCCTGAGCCAGAAGAAGTCGCCTACCCTATCTCCTATCCTCTCCAGACCCTTATAAATGGAGATAACAAGGGCTTAAAAGACATTCATATCAGGAATACCGTTCTTCCCAATGTACCCTATTACGACCTCTATGGTGATACGTTGTGGGGCGCCACGGCGATGATGACCAGTGAAATAACCAGTCTACTCTCAGATATATTCAACGACTGATCGAAAAAGGGTAACGGATAATCAGTTGTCCCACCATCAAGTCTCTTTCCATCTCATATTCGTATTGTCATTATGATTCAATGGAATCAGAATTGTTAACTGGAGGGAAGAGCATCTAATAGATGGGGTACCCTCTCTCAAAACCTAATATTATGAGATACATAATTGCATTATTGACCCTAGCGCTATTCTCTAACCTTATGATGGGCAGCCATTGTCCAGACGGAGAATGTAGCAGCGTATCTACTTACCATGTCTATGCGCCATCGGGGCTGAAACTAAGAGTAGAGCCTACCACACAATCAGAGGTGCTGACAGTCGTACCTTACGGAGACAAAGTGACGCTTGTCCACATGACAGAGACCGCTCAGCAAATAGAGTGGATGAGTGGGCATTGGGCTAAAGTGAACTATGATGGGCTGGAAGGTTACCTTTTTGGGGGATTTATCTCCGATTTGCCCGTGCCGACCTATGATTTCGAGCTCACTCAGGATGATCTAGATGTCACCTATCCTTTAATATCATGGGCGGAGCATAATTTTGATGAAGTAAAAAGACAAGATACGCTGGTCACAGAGGGCCTATATAGAATTACTCAGCATCTGGAGAATGGGATGACCCTTACAAGACGTGACACGAAGTATGACTTCACAGTTATCTTACATATGCCCGAGACTGAGCTAGAAGAAGCCTATAATCTGGTCAGGTCTCTATTGCTAACCAAGCCCGAGATGGTATCATTTGACAGAGAATCAGTATACATTCCTGATAATGAGGGAGACATACATAGAATAAAGGTCAATGTAGACGACCCTATACAACTGAGGAAGATGAAAGATGGAAGTGTCAAGATATTGGTGACCTCATTTCACCATGGTTGTGATGTATTCTAGTAGTAAAAACAGATTTTGCCTAATAAGCAGCTGGCTCAGAGATGAGTCCGCTGCTTTTTTTTATTCTACAAACCCCTATCGCTTGAAGTGTTAAACTCGGTTACTTAAGTAAACCAACCGTCATTTTAGGAAATAAAAAGCCGTAACGGTGCTTCTGGTACGTAACTTGGAAGCTAGTTATTGGTCAAAATGGTGTTAAAGTCTGTTGACTAACATTTTATCAAAACTAAGAATCTACATAATGGGCTATACCCGAAACCTTTTTATTACGCTAATAAGCGTCTTCTTATTAGTTAATTCAGCTTCTGCAACTTCAAACCCCACAGAAAGCAACGAATCACATAATCTAGAGATGGAAATGTGTGATCAAAAACCTATAATAAGCTGTCCACCTTTCGTGTGGATAAAGCCATCTGAAAGTGCGAATCCTAGCAGAACTGGATTTCCAACCGCATTTCCTGGTGGACCAAATTGCGGTCAACCTGTGGTTTCTTTTAGAGACGAAATAGAAATAATAAACAATTGTCACAGAATCTATACGAGAATATGGACAGCTGTAGATCCTAATAATCCTTCACTTGTAGATACCTGTCATCAAACGATTAAGCAGATAGACGAAGAGGATCCGGTATTTACATCATTTCCATCAGATCAAGTCATCTATACCAATAATATGGCTTCGGGCAATATTGGTTGTACTACCAGAGTGACTTGGTCTACACCGAGAGTCTTTGATAATCACTTAGTGATATCATTGGATTTTGTTGTGGAAAGAAATGGTGTAGAGGTGGATTTGTCAAGTGGTGATTTTTTTCCAGAGGGTTTTTATCAAATCACTTATACCGCTTTTGATTTTTGCGGCAACTTTTCAAATGTAAGCTTTACGGTGGAAGTACTATGTGCTGACTGTCACATATCCTGTCCAGATGATGTATGTGTAGATATCGGTAGCGATACAAGTCCACAAGCTACAGGTGTAGCTACTGCATTCTCTGGCAATATGAATTGTGGAATGCTCACTCCTACATTCTCAGACAGAGAAATACTAGGACAATGTGTAGGAAGAATGACTATCGAAAGATTATGGACAGGCCGATTTGCCAATATGCCAAATGAAACTTTCTCTTGTACACAAAGAATAGAAGTAAAAGATATATCTGCTGTTCAGTTATTTAACTGTCCTACTGATATAAACATACCCAATAATTTCACACCAGTACATTGGGCAGATCCAGTGGCGGTATCGAGCGATAATGCTAATCAAATCACACTGACCAGCAATTTCAGCCCTGGAAGAATATTCCCTGTAGGTATTACCACAATAATCTATACTGCAAGAGATGCTTGTGAAAATGAAGCGACTTGTTCATTTAAGGTATCTGTCCTAGATGATGCCAACTTTGATGATTGTCCTAATGATATAGAAGTGACTTGTGGGCCAGATGGTGTGGCTACAGTAGATTGGGAGGTGCCTGAATATACTGGGACTTGCGATTTGTGTAAGAGAGGTGGGCCTATAACTGGATTTATCTTCATGGGTACTTTCCAAGGGTCCAACTACTATTGTAGTACAGGCTTCTTCACCTTTGACCAAGCTGTAATAAGAGCTCAGCGCCATGGTGGTAATTTGGCAACGATAGATAATGAGTTGGAGAACTCGTTTTTAGCCGATAACATCATTTCTCCGACTGCAATGATTGGGTATAATGACCTGGCATCGGAAGGAGATTTTGTATGGCAAGATGGTTCTAACTCTACATTTACAAATTGGTTTTTGAATCAGCCAAACAACTCAAACAACCAAGATGTAGTAGAATTAATGAAGGCTTCTGGCTTATGGAATGATGTAGAAAATGATACCAAGCTAGAGTTTGTGATGGAGATTCCATGTGAGAATGTCATTCAGGTAAGTGGCCCTCAACCAGGGGAACAATTACCACCAGGTACTTATACAGTACAGTATGAAATTTCAGATGGATGTGGATTTGAGCAGTTTTGCATATTTGATATCATCGTGAGAGAAGGCGTAACGCTATTCTGCCAGGATGATATATTCGTCAGAGTGGATACAGATGTACAAGAAGTTGCTGTTGATTGGAATATTCCAGATGTTTCTACCTGCTGTTCTTCTTGCCTAGACCCTATGGACTGCGTAAGCATAGTACAGACAGAAGGACCACGACCTGGCTCGAATTTCTTCAGACAATCTAAGACCTTGATTACCTATCAGGCGCAAGATGAATGTGGTTACACAGCGACATGTAGCTTTCAGGTCCTTGTAGATATAGACCCACTTTCTGGCAAGATTGTGAATAATAATCCTAATCAAGCCACAATGACGGCATCCAATACTGAAGAGCAAGACGATAATAATGCAGAAGAAGATGATCACGCAGAAGAAACCATTAATTTATCTAAGGATGAAGTATCGCCTCTGAATGCCATCGTAATATCTAATAGCGAAGCACTCAAGTTATATCCTAATCCAGTGTCTGATATATTGAATATCATCACACCAGAGCATAAGGATATAAGCTCATTACAGATAATCAATGCTAATGGAAGCATCGTATATAACAATACAAACAAGATAACAGGCCATCATATAATGGACATGACTAATTATACAAGAGGTCTCTATTTTATGGTTGTTCGATATAGTGATGGAGAACAAGCCACTGTGAGGGTCATGAAGATGTAAAGTTTTGATAAGACTTCATTCAAATAGGCGGTTACTCTCTAAAGTAATCGCCTTTTTTATACTGAATAATAAAGGTTTAAAAGGACTAAAAAAGATATTAATAAAAAATAACATACACTTTTTACTATAATTCAGATTTTTAATACTTACTTAGCCCCTTAAGTGGTCAATCCTAGACTCAATTAGACTTAATTTAATTTACCCATGAGCAAACCCAAAGTAATTACAGAGTTTGAAAAACTAGAAGAGGATATTCAACAACAGATTAAACTCAACTATCCATTTGGATTTGAAAAGCACCTAATTAGCTTTAAAAATCATAAAAAACATCTAATCAGCGCCTTACCATACGAGACGGATGACAAGCATTATCTGGTTAAAATGACTAGAGAAAAAGCCAACGATATCATAGCTAAAGATGATGACTATAACGATAATGGCATGCTGCTCGCTTCGAAGAAAGAGGAAT
>CAZIMH010000265.1:2664-4487 GCA_964540155.1 uncultured Saprospiraceae bacterium | reverse complement strand
AACTACACCTATAACCTTAACAATCTTCATGAGCTCGTAGCTTAATGATCTACATTTTTTTAATACAAACCTCAAAATATTTTATAATGACAACAACATACAACTTAACAAAATTCCTGATTGGAATAATGATCTTTCTTTTTTGTACCTCATTGCATTCACAATCAGAAATCGAATTCGATGGGGGCTCTGTAACTCCTCAACTGACGCTTACCGAAAGGCAGACAGGATCTGCGGACGACTTCTCTAGACTGGTATTCAATAATACTACAGACTTAGCTAACCGATGGACTCTTGCCAGCATGTCTCAAGATGGTGCAGTATTTGGCACCCTAGATAGTCCACTGGCTTTTGCTTACACCGGTAATACCAGGTTACTTATCGGAAAGGATGGCAAGCTAAGAATCAATAATGTCTATACCCTTCCTAACGTGGATGGAACTGCTGGCCAATTCCTGACCACAGATGGCGCTGGTAACGTATCTTGGGGCGCAGGCGGGTCAGGCTCTTCGCTTTGGACACAGGTTGGTAGTTTTATAAGATATACTTCGATAGATTCACGTGTCCAGGCCAATGCAACTACGGGCACTTCAGGCTTTAGTTTTCTTTTTAATGGCGCACAAAGATCTTTAATCTGGAATGAGTTTTCATCTGGTGATCTTAATTTTACAAACTCTAATAGTAGCAGTGCCAGACATATGGTCATCGATGGTGTCACACATAATGTAGGTATCGGCACCAATGTGACTAATCCTTCTGCAAAGCTAGAAGTGCAAGTAACTGGATCAGATGGCATACATATAGACGGCGATGACACCGGAGATGCCCTACTATCTATAGAGAATGGAGGAGGTACTCACTTTCTTTATGATGATGACAGCAATAACCATACGCTTAAAATACAGAGTAGTGATGACCTTGCCTTCAATACAGGCGGCGTCAACGAACGCATGAGAATAGATGGTACCACAGGATTTGTAGGTATCGGTGAAGTATCTCCTTCAGATGAATTACACATAACTGGAACTACTTCTGCTGACATACGACTAGAAGCCAGTAATCTTAAGTTTCTAAGATTCTACGAAGGAGCTACACAAACCGGTACTATCGGTCATAATGGAACCGACATGTTACTTACAAATTCTGATACAAACGGTGATATAAGAATCACAACAGAATCTCTAACTCAATTCTTTTCTGACGGCTTCCAAAACATGGCCATAGAGTCTGATGGAGATGTGGTCATAGGTAGAAATGCACTTTTTGTAGACGAAAGAGGTGTCGAAAGCGATAGAGTCGGCATTAATAATTTATCACCTCTTTCTGCCTTACATGTCAATCATTTCAACAATGGCGTCACAGGAGGCTTTAGATTACAGAATAACTCAAGTAACGGTTGGTGGAAATTTTATGTTTCTTCCAGCAACAACACAATGCAACTTAGAAACAATACATCCGGTTCTGTGGTAGGAACTTTTGCTACTAACGGTGTATATACCTCTAGTGACAAACGACTCAAAAGGAATCTTGAGACAATGCCTTATGGGCTGAGTGAGGTTATGAAAATCAAAGCCCTTAGATATAATTACATCTCAGATGAAGCCAATGCCAGTAAAAGTCTAGGTTTTGTAGCTCAGGAATTAAATGAAGTTATTCCAGAACTTGTATTATATGCAGAAGACGCAGACCAATATTCTGTAAACTATGCTGGTCTAAGTGTCATTGCCATAAAAGCCATACAGGAGCAACAAACTCAAATAGAGGCCCTGCAGTCCGAAAATCAAGAACTTAAGAATCAAATTGCAACCATCCTTGCCAGGCTA
>CAZIMH010000265.1:0-2564 GCA_964540155.1 uncultured Saprospiraceae bacterium | reverse complement strand
GAAATCGAGAAATAAGATTCATCTCAACGTGAATGATTCTCCTTGAAAAGGAAAATCCTTAAACCAATTGTCATTGGGGTGAAGTGCAAAGCGCAGTTCATCCCATTTTTATTTTAGCTGGCTTCCACTAATACTCTGTTTTCTGTCTTCATGTAATTGCTGATTAATAGTTGGACCCGTGTTCCATTATCGCTAGACAATTTTAGCTCGGCACCCAATTTCTTTCTGAATGCTTTAATTAATTTATGTCCGAAGGCTGTCCTTGCCTTCTCTAACTGCGCTTCACTTAAGCCTACCCCATTGTCTTCCACGACCAATGACAGACGATCACCTATTTCATTTAGACTGATGCTAATAATGCCATCCCGATTGTTTGGGAATGCATACTTGAGACAATTAGTAATCAGCTCATTCACAATAAGTCCTATGGGAATAATCGTATCCACATCGAGTTCTAAGTAGTCTATATCAGTGCTCACGTGAATCTTACCACTAGACGTATTATAGGTATCACAGAGATCCCTTGTCAACGTAGTAAGATAATCACCTACAGGTACACCTGTCAGGCTTTTTTTGTCATATAATCGCTGGTGAATTAATGACATAGAATGCACCCTATTCTTACCCACCTGCATGGCTTCTTTTGCTCTGACATCTTCTACAGACCTAGATTGGATGTTCAGCAATGAACTGATGATCTGCAAATTATTCTTGACTCTATGGTGGATTTCTCTGAGCAGCGTTTCCTTTTCTGCTAATGATTCTTTTATCACCACATTTTGCGACTCTATCTGGGTGTTCTTCCTTTTTATCTGACTAAATAAAAATCCCATCACCAGTAGCCCTGAGAATAAGATTCCGCCCGCCGTTCTACTTCTATTTATTTTGGCTTCACTAAGCGCTGCCTTTGTTTCTAGATTCTCTATGGCCAGCGTTTTCTCCTTTACTTTATAGCTCGTCTCTAACCTAGCCAAGGCTTCGTTATTTTCTATGGTCATCAGACTATCATTCACATCCTGCCGCAGAACTCTGTAATGGTAGGCATTCTTATAATCATCTAACATAGCGTATGTAAGAGAAATCGTACCGTATGATTGGCGCAAGTCATGTAGTTCCTTGTTATTTCCTATTTCCTTTTCTGCTTCTTGCAATAGGGCCAAGGCCTTAGATTTTTGGTTATTTGCGGCATACAATTTTGCCATCTGTTGCTTTAGTTCTTGTGGGGGTGTTTTGTTCTCAGAATTATAGTAATCTAAAGCCTTTACAAAATAGAATAAAGCAGAATCACCCATGTTTAGATCATTGGTATAATTATGTCCAAGGTTGTAATGTACTCTTGCAGTTAATATTGGAAGATTTAGCTCTTTATATAACGCCAACGCTTTAAACATATATGGTCTCCTTTCTGCATTAGAACTCACGGTACTACTATAATTTGACAAGGCGTTGGCTGCAATATGCTTGTTTCCCACACTTATGGCATACTCATAATTCTTCATAAAATGAATCCCTGCCTTATCATTATCTCCCAAGTTCGAGTATAATATGCCTAAACTATTATGCACCCTAGACTGATTCGATGAATCTTCTAATTCCTTAAATATTTCCAAGGCACTTAGATAATGTTCCAGTGCTCTAGGATAATCGCCTATGCGCCGTGAGAGCGATCCTAGCGATCTCAAGTTTCTCCCTAACCCATTCTTATCTCCTAGCGATAGGTAGTTATCGTGAGCCAATTGCAAATACTCAGAAGCTTTGTCTTCTTTCTTTTCTCTTGCATATAGGGATCCCGCCGTCTGATAACCTTCCGTCAGCTTTTCTATGTCTCCTTTTGATTTCTGATAAGCGATATATTGCTCTAACTTCTCGAGCGCTTCATCGTGCCGCTTGAGGTTTCTAATCAATAGCGCTTCTGTGAATAAAAATTCATTAACCAAATCAGTATCCGAGCACCGAAGAATCAAACCTCTGGCCTCGTCTACATAAGGCAAGCCTTTCATAGGATTATTAGCTCTATAGGCATTTATCAAGTGCTTATAGGTGAGAATACTATCTTCCAGTGAGGTGTTATACTGCAGACTATTGACTAAGCTGTCTTTTTTATGGGCAAATCCTATTATGGAAATAAACAATAATATGACAGTTGCGCCGAAGGGGTATTGCTTTCGTAACATTAGTAATAAATTGGGGTTTATAATGATACATATTTTCTCACAATCCATTTCAAAGTCCCCAGATTTTTTTAAGCCATAGGTGATAATTTACATATTAACTTGTCACCTAAGCGGCAGTTTCGATAATCGAAGTCCTGGATTCTGAATAGCCACCTATCTCACTTCTATGCCTGAGTCGACCCACTGCCCTTGATATACTTTTATTACAGCCCATACGGGACCTGACACCTAGATGATACCTAGCCTACCACAATCTACACTGGCAGCCGAACGACACTTTCAGGCATCCTGATATTTCTGATTCTGGCGTCAGAATACTTCAATTCCTATTTTCGAATAAGAAATAAACGTACCCTAACGGTTAAGTACGGCTATTCTATGATAAGTTGC
>CAZIMH010000264.1:0-4623 GCA_964540155.1 uncultured Saprospiraceae bacterium | reverse complement strand
ACATCTTCTCATAATACTTCTTATACTCCCCACTTGTCACACTCTCTAACCACTCTTTGTTCTCCAGATACCAGTCTATAGTTTTACTTAGTCCTTCTTCGAACTGAAGTGATGGCTCCCATCCAAGTGCATCTTTAATTTTGGTGGCGTCTATGGCGTAACGCATGTCGTGGCCAGCCCTATCTTTGACATAAGTGATGAGTGATTTAGATGTTCCTTCTGCTCTTCCTAGTTTCTCATCAGTTTGTTTTATCAGCAAATGGATGAGGTCGATATTTCTCCATTCATTATGCCCTCCAATATTGTAAGTTTCTCCATGCTTACCATTATGAAAAATGGTGTCTATGGCTCTTGCATGATCCACCACGTATAACCAGTCTCTTACATTGACACCTTCGCCATACACTGGCAAAGGCTTGTTGTGAAGAATGTTATTGATAAAAAGGGGCAACAATTTTTCGGGAAACTGATAAGGGCCATAATTATTAGAACAGTTACTCAATACAATAGGCATCCCATATGTGTGCCCAAAGGCTCTCACCAGGTGGTCACTACTTGCTTTACTAGCTGAGTACGGACTTCTTGGGTCATAAGGGGTGTCCTCATAGAAGAAACCAGTTTCTCCTAGCGAACCGTATACTTCATCTGTAGACACATGATAGAACAGTTTTCCGTCATAGTTATCTTTCCAGGATTCTTTTGCTACCTGTAGTAAAGTCCCTGTCCCAATTACATTTGTGGTCACAAAGACGAGCGGATCAGTAATAGATCGGTCTACATGCGATTCTGCAGCAAGGTGAATTACCGCATCTACCTCATACTTATTAAATACAGCTCTTATTTCTTCTAACTCTCTTATGTCTGCTTTTACAAACTTGTAGTTAGGTGCCTGGTCTATGTCTTTGATGTTTTCAAGATTCCCAGCATAAGTGAGTTTGTCCAGATTGATAATTGTATGCTGAGGGTATTTGTTAACAAATAACCTGACGACATGAGAACCAATAAAACCTGCTCCTCCAGTAATTAGAATGTTCATTTCTTACTTTGTTATCTATTTTAAATCACATCAAAATAGTGCACAAAGTAAATCAATTTGGATGGGCTTGGGAAATTGAAAATTGGAGAGTCCTGTCTATTGTGTTAATTTAACTCTGATAGCTTCACTCTCCTACTTTCAAGACCCCATTACCGATAAAACTTGCAAGATTGGAGTGGTCAGTACTACTCACATCGCCAGATGAACGGATCCTCAGAACTTTCTTCCAGTGCGGTAGCTACTTCTTCATCGCAAACTTCTCGGGTCTCTAGGACTTCACATCCAACTATACCACATCCTTCCAGTATACACGTCTGACAGTTTTCATCATTATCGCCACATGATACAAGGATACCTGATATAAGCAAACCTATTATTACTAAATATTTCATATGGTAAATTTGTCTCAGTAGACAGTTTATATACTCAAGTTTGTTGGTCAGGGTGGTTTATTTTCGCTTTAATGAGAAATTAACTAAGTGTAACCAAGTCAGACTTTATTTTTGAGATTCTTTATATCAATGAACATGTTAGAGGGTCAGCTTATATTTTTCAAATCTGTTTGTCTTTTCATGGCGATATCATTCGCTCATTACACTTCGATAGGACAAGTGAGGTTGTTGGATGGACTGGTAGGGTATTATCCTCTAAATGGCGATGCGCATGATTATAGTGGAAACTGCAATCATGGACAGGTGTATGGCGCTTCAGCTACGACAGGTTTAGATGGTACTTTCCTAACCGCCATGTCTTTTGATGGTCAGGATGATTATATAGAGATACCTCATTCTGAATTAATAGATTTTAGTAGCGAAGATGATTTTGCGATATCTTTTTGGGTGCGGATTGAAGAAAGCCAATCTGATGTAGATACCTCTGATAATGATATTATAAGCAAGTGGGTGATAGATGATAGTAGTATGAAGCATGAAAGAGAGGGTTATCCCTTTGTCTTTAGAGTTATCAACCAGAAGCAACGCCAAAATCATCAGTTGTATTCTGCGCAGTATGGCGGTACTAAGTCATCTTGCAAAGGAGCGACTAATCTCCAGACTAAGATTGTACCGTCTGAATCAGACTTCCATCACATCTTACTCAATGTGAGCAGTGGAAAATTTTACTTGTATCTAGACGGAGAACTGAAGCGACGACGAGGGTCTAATGTATTTTGTTCTGCTAAGAATAAGGCGCCAATCAGGCTAGGTAAGAGAGGCGGATCGAGGTTCCAAAATCATTTTACTGGCGCAATAGATGAATTGACTATCTACAATAGAGCACTTAACGATAGTGAAGTACGCATGCTCAGCGATAGGAGGACTCAGCTAGTAAAGACCTTAGAATTTGCCTCAGAAGAAAATACTTTGGTCTATTCTGATACGCTGTACTTTGATGATGATGTATTCAATCTTACTAATGTCCAGAGATTAGGTCTGGGTCATGTGACTAAATTTTTGGAGATAGGAACGCAGTATCATTTGGTGATTCATGGTCATACAAATGGGATTCCTAGCGATGACTTCTGTGATGTCTTGTCACTAAAGCGGGCACAAGTAGTCCAAAAGTATCTATACGACATAGGCATCTCTTGCTATAAGATAACCACAAAAGCACATGGCAAACGCCAGCAAATATCTCCAAATTCAACCCCTACCTTGAGAAAGAAAAACCAAAGAGTAGAAGTTAAGGTATACAGAATAGCAAAAGTCTAGTCAACATATATACATACTTAGTAATATGTTTACCTTTGTAGCAATACTAGTCCTATGTTACTCTCTGTAGTCATTCCTGCGTATAACGAAGCCAAAACGATTCATAAGATTTTGGATAAAATCCTAGCGGTTGAGTTTAGGGATGCCTCGATAACGACGGAGGTAATTATTGTAGATGACTGCAGTAGTGATGGCACTGACCAAGCAGTTCACGATTACTTTGCAGATAAGGAAGCCACTTATAAGTTTGATAAGCATGAGGTGAATAAGGGGAAGGGTGCTGCATTGCACAAGGGGATAGCTCTAGCAACGGGTGATTACATCATTATCCAAGATGCGGATCTGGAATACGACCCTAATGAATATAATTTACTCTTGCAACCGATCCTTGATGGATTTGCTGACGTTGTATATGGTTCACGATTTATGGGAGGTAACCCACACAGGATACTTTTCTTCTGGCATAGTATCGGGAATAAATTTTTGACCTTTATTTCAAATATGTTTTCTAATCTGAACCTAACTGATATGGAGACATGTTACAAGCTTTTCAGAGCAGACCTTATAAAAGGCCTCAAACTCAAAGAGAATAGATTCGGATTTGAACCTGAGGTAACGGCCAAGATTTCTAGGATTAAAGATATCCGCATCTATGAAGTTGGCATTTCATATTATGGTCGGACTTATGATGAAGGCAAAAAGATAAATTGGAAAGACGGCTTCAGAGCCATCTATTGTATCCTTCGTTATAATCTCTTCCGATAAGTCTAAGTCAGGACAGACTTGAAATACTCATAAGTCAATTTAAGACCTTCCTTTCTATCTACCTTAGGTGTCCATCCCAATACTTCTTTAGCTCTGGATATATCTGGCTGCCTCACCTTAGGGTCGTCTTTAGGTAAATCTTTGTATACCACCTTAGACTCAGTGGCTGTCAGCTTGATTACTTCCTCAGCCACATCTTTGATGCTAATTTCTACGGGATTGCCAATATTAACAGGGTCTGAATAATCACTTAATAGTAATTTGTAGATACCAGCTACTAAATCAGAAACATAGCAAAAAGATCTAGTCTGACTGCCATCTCCGAAAACTGTAATATCTCTACCTTCTATAGCTTGCGAAAAGAAAGCGGGTAGGGCACGGCCATCATTGACTCGCATTCTAGGTCCATAAGTATTAAAAATCCTCACGATTCTGGTTTCTAGCCCATGATAGGTATGATAAGCCATGGTCATTGCTTCCTGAAATCGCTTGGCCTCGTCATAGACTCCTCTTGGTCCTATTGGATTTACATTGCCCCAGTAATCTTCAGTTTGGGGATGCACTAGGGGATCTCCATATACTTCAGAAGTGGAGGCAATGAGCATACGAGCATTCTTTGCTTTTGCCAGCCCTAGCAAATTATGTGTTCCGAGTGATCCGACCTTTAGCGTTTGGATAGGCATCTTGAGGTAGTCAAGAGGGGAGGCTGGAGAGGCAAAGTGAAGGATGTAATCTAGTTCACCTGGGACATGCACATACTTGGACACGTCATGATGATAAAAGCTAAAGGATTCAAGCGGCATCAGGTGACTGATATTATCCATGTTACCAGTAATGAGATTATCCATCCCAATGACCTCATAGCCTTCATCTATAAACTTATCACTGAGGTGTGATCCTAAAAATCCTGCAGCTCCTGTTATCAGTACACGTTTGCTCATGGTCTTCCAATTGAATAATATGTGAATCCTTTATCTCTTACATTGGCTGGGTCAAAAACATTTCTACCATCGAAAATGACCTTATCAGTCAGCGCTTCCTTTATCTTTTCAAAGTTGGGTGTTCTGAATACATTCCATTCTGTCATTATGGCTAAGGCATCAGCACCATCCA
>CAZIMH010000263.1:0-4635 GCA_964540155.1 uncultured Saprospiraceae bacterium | reverse complement strand
GTGTTAGGTCAAATGGAACGGTTTCTTTATGTGCTTCTTTATTTAAAAGATACAATAAGGGATGATAAGCTTCTTTAAGTATTAGCGTATTGTCTTCAGACAGATTAGGTCTATTCCCATCATAACTCAATGCAAATTGTGCTTTTGACCTGATGAGATCATAGCGAACTAAAATTCTTTGCCAGATTAAAAAGTCATCTATATAAGGTCTTAAGAAATTTCCTAACTCCTTCAGGATTCTATAAATCTCATGCCGCTTTCTTGCTTCCAACTCAAAGAGATCATTATTGATACCAAGTACTTCTTCTGGTTCTATAAATACGGTACGGCCTGTAGATGATTCATCATGAATAACACCTTTAATCTTTCGCTTACTTTCTGCATTCACACTAAGAACCCGACGACTATTCTTAAAACTTTCTACATTATCGGTGAGGTAACCATCTACCTTATACTTCTTGGCCAAAGTTTTAAAGACACGTTCTAGCTCTCTTTCTTTGGAACTAATAGAGCTAAATATATTAGCGAGCTCTGGGGATGCATCATTTTTAATCTGCGCCTCCTCAGTAAATATCTTTTGGAATGTCTCTATTAAAACATTCTCCAACTCAATTTTCTCAGATATCTCAAATAAGAGCGGAAAGGCTGCTCTATTCTCTTTGTCTCTGAAGAACAACTCAATTTCGCCTATGTTTTTAATGTGGGTATATATCTTGATATACGCCTCTATGTCCAAGACGATGTCTATAGTTCGAAGATCTTTTAATTCGTCTAAGACAGATTCGTAGTGATATATAGGAAATACTTTTTGTAAATCAATTGACTTCTGGTACTCTACAATTTCATCCAGTAATCGCTCTATCTTCTGCTTATGATCGAAGGTCTTCATCCTCAGGATTACTTGCTTGGCAGGTGCACCAAGACAGTAGGTAGAAAGTCTATCGAGAATCTTATCAAATTCCAGTTTCTGAAATATGTCAGATGGATATAAATGCATAGTACAAATATAGCTTTATGCCGATTTCATTATAACCTAATTTGGACTATTAACTCTGACTTATCTAAGCTACCTTCGAGCTATAAGTTGTATTAATGGCAGGAAATTCATTCGGTACTCTATTTAGGATAACTACATTTGGGGAATCCCATGGTAAGGGTATCGGTGTTGTTATAGATGGGTGCCCGCCTGGTCTATCCATGGACGAAGACTTTATCCAGGCTGAGCTTAACAGACGCAGACCTGGTCAATCCAAGATTGTTACCCAACGTAAGGAGCCAGACCAGTTTAAGATAATGTCGGGGGTTTTTGAAGGAAAGAGCACGGGCACGCCTATTATGATTTACATCCAAAACAAAGATCATAAATCGAAAGATTACAGCCACATTAAAGACAGCTTCAGACCTTCGCATGCTGACCTAGTCTACCAAAAAAAATATGGCATAAGAGACTATAGAGGAGGTGGACGGTCGTCTGCAAGAGAGACAGCGACAAGAGTTGCCGCTGGTGCAATAGCCAAAATGATATTACATCAACATGGCATTAAAATCAATGCAGGTGTCACCCAAGTAGGCCACATTACACTAGACACAGAAATACAGAATATAGATTGGTCTTTAGCTGAAAATAATGTCGTCAGATGCCCGGACAATACTTTAGCAGAACAGATGGCCTCACATATTGCAGACGTGAAGAAGGATGGAGATACCGTTGGTGGTCGAATTTCTGCCTACATAACTGGTGTGCCTATTGGGTTAGGCGAACCCGTATTCGATAAGTTACATGCTGATCTAGGTAAGGCTATGTTATCTATAAATGCGGTAAAAGGTTTTGAATATGGAAGCGGCTTTGGCAGCATTAGCATGAATGGATCTGAGCACAATGATGCCTGGGTAATGGAAGCGGATACGCCAGTAACTGAGACAAATTTTTCAGGAGGCATTCAGGGAGGCATTAGTAATGGTATGCCCATCTACTTCAATGTTGCTTTTAAACCTGTAGCAACTATTATGTCTGAACAAAATTCTATTTCGGCTGAGCATAAAGCTGTAACTATATCTGGCAAAGGCAGACATGACCCCTGTGTAGTACCTAGAGCAGTACCTATTGTGGAGGCGATGGCTGCACTTGTTATAGTTGATCATTTAATCAGGTATAAAGGAATGCGGTTGTGAACCAGCTGTGGTGGCATGAGAGCTGATTACTGGCCTGGGCTATTAGCATCTTTTTTGAGCTTGGCTATCTCTTCTGAAAGGCCTTCTTTGAACTCAGTTAAGGTGCCAAATTCTTTTCTATAATTGAGGCCAAAGCCAAATTTCTGTCCGGGTTGTGTCGCTAATATTCTATCCCATTTACCATAGGCTTTTAGCTTGAGTCGTCTATCATCAGTCAGATGGAAGCCAATCACAAAATCATGAATAAGGAAGCTTTGGCTACTTGCATTAGTAATTCTATTATTAACGATGCTCGTACCATAATCTATCTCCCATCTATCGTTCTGAAATCTAGGCTTTAAGTGGACTTCGACTTCATCAGGGATAAAACTATTGTTACCTGATTGTGTGGGACCACCCCCTCCTGTGAGATTAGATATATCTGCATCCTTGGTAAACCCTAATTCAAAATCAATACCTGACACGAAACCATTTTCCGTGAGGGCTTCTTGCAAGAATCCAGATAGGAAATGAGATAACTGATTAGATATCATTTCACTCAGGGTATTATACCCCGTCTGTACCACCCCACTTGCTGATCCTACCTGATTACCTAGCGAGGAAGAAGGCAAGAAACTACCAAACATAATTAAGCCAGCTACCTGCTCATTAAGATCTGCTTCATTATCTCTAAGGACTCGCATTTTACTTTCAGCAAATGCACGCATCTCCCCTTGTAATTCTGGAAACTCTATATCAAATGTCACTGTTGGCTTATAGAGTGTACCTTGGATAAACAACTTAAGATCTACATCCGTTCGCTGCCGAGCCACCGGTTCATTATTAGGATTAAGAAACTCTCTCAGGAAGGTGGTCATTGGCGCCCTTAGCTTTTCATAGTTAGCTTGGAGGTTAATGTTCGCATTTATCGGATCTCCTGTCCAAGTAATTTGTCCACCCCTTAATACAGAAAATGGTTTAGATACGATACCATTCAAATAGGTAAACAGATAATCTCCTCTTTCAATAACATAGTCTCCAAAAATATTGAAATCACCTTCTCTAGATACGACCACTCTCATATCCCCATTACCCACTCCTTTGATAATATCATTCCTGTTTTCATCAAAAATGATATTAATCTTAGCGTCTTCTGTGATTGTTAAGTCCATACGTATATCCACACCTTCCAGTGTAGGAACAGACTGAACAATCGCGCTGTCTAGTCCTCCTAAAATATCTTCTCTAGATACCAACTTGATAAAGTGCTGGTCATAATCAGAATACACACTCCCTACAGGAATATTGATTTCTGTGCCTCGGCCAGTAGTCGCTGCGACTGTTATATCTGTGCTGGAAAACGGACCATTAAATTCTACAACTAAATCCCCTACACCTTGACCATAATAAGATGGATTATCAAACTTATCCGTATCCAAGGCTAAAAAGTAATCGGACTGCATGGTCAGTTCTGTCGTAAAGTCCTTGAATGTTTTATGAAACAAGCCACCTTCCATAGTAGCTATATTCCCATTCTTGTCTGATATGGTCGTTCCTGATAATTCTATTTCACTTTCAGTGACCTTAAATATTTCTTCACCAAGAAATAGTTGGGCACCTAAATAATCTATGGTGGTGGTACCTCCTGTAACTTTCGCCTGAGCATATAATTTGAAATCATCTAGACTTCCATAAAGTCTTCCATTGAATACATCAGCATCTCCTGCCGTATTAGATATACCATCATCTATGATAAATTCAAAAGTCTCCATCGGAAGATCATTCGCACTGACGGTTCCATCTATTGCTTTTGAACTCTTGTTGACTACGGCTTCTGCATTGAGAAACATCCCATCTCGTTCTCTATCTAGGAGAATCTTTGCGACTACAGTATCAGAACCATAGTCGGTTACTGCAACATTTAGCGATCCGTAATCTGTATCATTCAGCGCAAAAGCATCAATATTCATACTCACAGACGCTGGAGATTTTTCAAACAAATCATCCTTACTAATTTGCAAATCGCCTTCTCCGGAAAACGCAATTTTATCATAAGCGATAAATCCGTTTATCGTCAGAAAATCGAAATTCTGTAACTCTGCTTTTATTCCTCTCTTATTTATATCATTGACATACAAGGTCCTGTATCCATCCGAAATTTTAAACTTCTGTATATCTAGCGTCTTATCACCATATTGTATCTTGTTTGCAGGATTGATGTTCCAAGTAGAACTAAACATCTGCAAGTTATTATCCGCCACAGTCCCTATCAGTAAATCATCCTTCGGATATACATGGAAAGTAAGATCTAGCGTCTGAATGGAATCAAATAAATCTTTTGTCATCAGGCGAATCACCGCATTATCACCTTCCATTTTACCGATTAAATCGATGGGCTTAAATACATTCTCGCCTAACTTAATTTCATTTACAGATAAGGAATATTCAGAATTCTTATTCTCTTCCGACAAGTCGAAATCTAAT
>CAZIMH010000262.1:0-4650 GCA_964540155.1 uncultured Saprospiraceae bacterium | reverse complement strand
ACTATATATAGCCATCTAAATGAGCCCGCTTCATCCATACTGATCCCGCCTATATAATGCGCTAAGGCACCTCCTACCACAACCAGAGCAAGAAAACTAAATATACTGTCTCTGAAATATTGAGTTCTTTTGAGATAAGGAATACTAAAAACTGAATTGAAAATGATAAATGCCATGAGTATTGAAAAAGAAAATTCCCAAAACACAACACCACCTTCAGGATTAGTCTCTGAATCCACAAAAGACCTTATAAGCAATATTCCAATGACATTCAGTCCAATTGCGACACCTACTTGCAAGAAAGGATGAACCTGTCTCTGGAAAATAGATTGAATCTGAGCTTGGTCTGTCATTCCGTTATATAAATAAGTCTGTGCCCGTAATTGTTCTTACAGTGCTAAATAATAAGATTTTCTTCACTATTGCTCTTGAGCTATTTGTCCTATAAGATCGAATGGTTCTGCATTAATAATGGATACATTGGCAAAATCCCCAATCCGAACATAGTTATTATTCTCAGCTGAGATGAGTACTTCATTGTCTACTTCAGGCGAATCATATTGAGTCCGACCTACAAAGTAATCTCCCTCTTTTCTATCGAATAAGACCTTGAACGTTTGTCCTATTCTAGATACATTCTTGCCGAAGGAAATTTCTTGTTGGGTCTCCATTAGCTCGGTCATTCTCTTGACTTTTATATCGTCTGGAATATCATCAGGGTACTCGTGAGCTGAAGTACCTTCTTCATGAGAATAGGTAAACACCCCTAGCCTATCAAATCGCATTTCCTTGATATAATCATGGAGGGTATTGAAATCCGCATCTGTCTCACCAGGAAAGCCTACCAACATTGTCGTTCGTATGGCGATGGATGGCAAAATACTTCTGATGTTCTGGATTAGTTCTTTCTGCTCTTCTAAGGTGATTTGACGTCGCATTCTCTTTAACACATTGTCAGAGGCATGCTGTAACGGCATATCTAAGTAGTTACAGATTTTAGGTTGCTGCGCCATGACCTCTATAATCTCAAGAGGAAATTTGCTTGGGTAGGCATAGTGCAATCTGATCCATTCTAATCCATCAACTTCACATAAGGCATTGAGTAATTTAGGTAGCGCTCTTTCCTTGTAGATATCTAGCCCATAATAGGTCAACTCTTGAGCGATAAGCATGACTTCCTTGACACCATTTCTGACTAGATTTTCTGCTTCTTTAACCAAACTCTCTATCGTCCTAGATATGTGTTTTCCTCTCATTAGGGGTATCGCGCAAAACGAACAGGTACGATTGCATCCCTCAGATATTTTCATGTAGGCGTAATGCAAAGGTGTAGTTGTCCACCGCTCCCCTATGAGTTCGTGCTTGTAATCAGCATTTAGCTTATTAAGCAAAGCAGGTAACTCCATCGTACCGAAATAAGCATCTACTTCCGGAATCTCTACTTCTAAATCCTGCTTATATCGTTCTGATAGACATCCAGTGACATAGAGCTTATCTATATCGCCTTTCTTTCTTAAGTCTGCGCCCTCTAATATGGCATCCACACTTTCCTGTTTCGCCTTATCTATAAATCCACAGGTATTTATAATTAAAATATTGTTGTCGCTAGCGTCACCCTCATGTACAACATCGAAGTCATTGGCTTTCAATTGTGTTATGAGGTTCTCGGAATCAACAAGATTCTTGGAACACCCCAGCGTCACTACATTGACTTTGTTCTTTGTATTCTTAGTCTTCATTATTAAGCACAAAGATAGTTGCTAATGGAACAATAGGTCTATCTTAGTCAAACGTTATTACATCAAAAGAAAAGTTATTATGCGGGCAATCATGGTTAGTTTACTTTTAATGAGTTTAATTTCAGTATGCGATGCGCAAATTGCAATATCTGGAAGATTTGTATCCAGTTCAGTATCCTTGCCAGGTGGGTTTACAGGTGAAGAAACAACATTTACATCTCCTGGATATGAAGTAGGCGTTGGATATTGGTTTAGATTGCAAGAAAAGCGATTAGAATTCACACCTGAAATTAGCTATGGTGCCAGTTCGTTTGATCAGTTTGATATTACGACTATCGGCTTCAACTTGAATGCCTTGATATATCCTTTAGATTTTCATTCAGACTGTAATGCCTGTCCTACCTTTTCAAAGGAAGGAGGCTTAATAAAGAAAGGCTTTTACTGGTTAGTGAGTCCTGGGCTCATTTTTGCGAATGCGGACTTTGGTGCCAATCTAGAATCGGAGAGTAATCTAACCTATCGAATTGGTCTGGGAGCAGGTCTTGATATTGGCGTTACCAATCTATTGACTGTGTCTCCATTTGCTATGTACAACATAACAGGTAGTGCTATTGACTTCCAAGAGGAAAGCTCTGGCATCAATCAAGTTCATGTAGGTGTCAGGCTTACTTTACGCTATGATAAGGATAAGTGGTAGTCTAGCTAAGAGATTGTCTCATAGACCACATTATTATACCAGCACAGACTGCAACATTTAGTGAGTGTTTGGTGCCGAACTGCGGTATTTCTATAGCGGCATCTAAAAAAGGGATTACCTCATCAGATATACCATTGACTTCATTGCCTAAGATGACTACTATCAATTTATCGATAGGCACGGCATAATCTGAAAGCGCTACTGATTTATCAATCTGTTCTATTCCCAAAATGAGTTTCCCTTCTTCTTTTGCCTTTTGCACATAGGCACTTATACTGTTTTCATAAGTCCACTTTACTGAATTGGTAGCACCAATAGCTGTCTTATTGATTTCTTTGTGAGGTGGGCGAGCTGTGATGCCACATAAGACAATATCATTAATGGCCATTGCATCAGCTGTACGAAATATAGACCCAACATTGAGAGCTGACCTAATATTATCTAATACAATAGTTATCGGTAGCTTATCTGCCTTGGAATAAGTTTCTAAATCAGGTCGTCCTAATTCTTCCAACCTCAATTTCCTCATTGACTGAGTTTATGTTCCAATGCCGCTTTGACAAAAGCAACAAATAATGGATGAGGTTTTTCTACAGTACTCTTGAGCTCAGGATGAAATTGTACACCGACGAAAAATGGGTGATCACTAATTTCTATTATTTCTACCAGATTTTTCTCTGGATTTATACCAGTGACTTGCATTCCTGACTTAGCAATTTCTTTACGGTAGTCATTATGAAACTCGTATCTGTGCCTGTGTCTTTCAGTGACCTCCGATTTGCCATAGGCTTTATGAGCTACTGACCCCTTAACCAATTGGCACTTATAGCTTCCTAGTCGCATCGTGCCACCCTTATTGGTTACATTTTTCTGATCCACCATCAAATCTATTATTGGGTTGGCGGTGTTGGGTTTGACTTCAGTAGAACTGGCGCCTTTGATCTTAATTACATTCCTAGCATATTCTACTACTGCACACTGCATGCCTAAACAGATACCAAAGAATGGGATTTTATTTTCTCGAACGTATTGTATGGATTTGATTTTTCCTTTTATTCCACGTTCTCCAAATCCAGGGGCGACCAATATCCCATCAAGACCTTTAAGCCTTTCTTTCACATCACTAACTTCTAATAGTTCAGAGTGTATCGGTATGACTTTGACCTTGCATTCATTCTCAGCGCCAGCGTGTATAAATGACTCATAGATGGACTTGTAAGCATCTGGCAGCTCGTTATATTTTCCAATAAGCCCTATCCTTATTTCATGTGTAGGGTTCTTCAGCCTACCGAGAAATTCTTTCCACTGTGCCATATCTGGCGTCTTTGTGGATTTTATTTTAAGCTTTTTGAGCACTCTGATATCCAACTTTTCTTTAAGCATTAGCAGAGGAACATCATAGATTGTAGACGCATCTATCGCTTCTATAACTGATTTAGAATCAACGTTACAGAATAAAGCTAGTTTACTTTTTATTTCCTTGGTGAGAGGATGTTCAGTACGGCAGACAAGGATGTCTGGTTGTATACCTGCTTGGAGAAGCTCTTTCACCGAGTGCTGAGTTGGTTTGGTTTTCAGTTCTTTAGCTGCACTCAGATAAGGGATAAGCGTTAGATGAACACAAAGACAATTCTCTTTACCTAACTCCTGCCTAAGTTGTCTAAGGGATTCCAAGTATGGTAGTGATTCTATATCACCTACAGTTCCCCCAATCTCAGTTATGACGATATCATAATTTCTTTTCTCAGCTAATAGCTTAACCCTTCTTTTGATCTCATCCGTAATGTGGGGAATGACTTGTACTGTCTTACCTAGGTAAGCACCTTCTCTTTCTTTGGTAATGACGGTCTGATAGATTCTACCCGTCGTTATGTTATTATCCTGGGAAGTTGGCGTATTGAGGAATCTCTCATAGTGACCTAAATCTAAATCTGTTTCCGCACCGTCATCGGTCACATAGCATTCTCCATGCTCATATGGATTAAGTGTACCTGGGTCTACATTAATATACGGATCCAGTTTTTGTATGGTGACTTTAAGGTTTCTTTCTTGAAGGAGTTTGGCAAGAGAGGCTGCGATAATTCCTTTACCTAATGAGGAAGTTACTCCACCCGTTACAAAAATATACTTAGTCACAACTCAGATTATTTAGTACGGGGTGTAAAGGTAGGAATATATCGCTGAAGGCTGAGTAAATCAGCTTTCGATTTTACA
>CAZIMH010000261.1:0-4664 GCA_964540155.1 uncultured Saprospiraceae bacterium | reverse complement strand
TGAGTAAGCTTATCAAAATAGGAACTAGAGGCAGCAGATTGGCAAGATGGCAAGCTAACCAACTAAAATCAAAACTCGCATCTATCGATATCGAGTCGGAGTTGGTTATCATAAAAACCAAGGGTGACAACATCCAAAATTTAGGATTCGACAAAATGGAAGGCAAGGGTTTCTTTACTAAAGAAATAGAAGATAGCCTGTTAGCCAAGGAAGTAGACATTGCCGTTCATTCATTAAAAGATTTGCCTACCAGCCAAGCTGATGGGCTGGTGATAGCAGGATTGTCAGAAAGAGCAGACCCTAGAGACTTGCTGCTAATCCATCCAGATGCTGTAGACATTGACAGCGTATTAAGCCTTCCTGCCGGTGCAAAAGTCGGCACCTCATCACTCAGAAGGAAGACCCAAATTTTGCATCTTGCACCTGAGGTTAACGTAGTAGATTTGAGAGGAAATGTTCCTACAAGAATCCAAAAACTCAGAGATGGCTTATATGATGCGATTATCCTAGCTGCTGCAGGAATTACAAGATTAGATCTGGATATCAGTGATTTGGTTGTCAAAAAACTCCATCCCAGAGAATTTGTACCAGCCCCTGCACAAGGCGTCATAGGATATCAAGTTAGAGCATCTGATACCTCGCTGAGAAAAGACATTTTGAAACTGCATGATACAGCCACCGCCAGTAGGACCAATGTGGAAAGGAAAGTATTGAAACTAATGGAAGGCGGGTGTCAAATGCCCCTGGGAGTCTATTGCGATATAGATCAAGCTAATAATTACCATGTATACGGCGCTTATGCACCATCTGCTGATGCACCACTTATAAGAGTCAATTTATCCAGCAGCACGCATGATGGCCTGGCTGAATCAATGGTCCAGAAACTAAAATCTAACCACAATAAAAAACCTGATCAATAGTATGTATCTGATTTTTGATTGTTCAGCAATAGATAAACCCAAGAACTGGAAAGCCCCATTTTCTGATACATTTTCCTGGCCAAGAATGATTCATTTGTCATGGATTATTTTGGACAAGGATCTTAAACCAACTGACGATCAAGATTACATCATAACGCCTGAAGGCTTTAGCGTAACGCCAGAAATAGAAAAGCACAGCCGCATAGACAAAGAGGATATAGATAAGAAAAGTCAATCTCTGGAGCAAGTATTGAATGCCTTTGAGCAGAGCTTAAAGGAAGCCTACTATGTGCTTGCCCACAATCTTAACTTTAATGAAAATGTGTTGGCTGCAGAGTATCTCAGGAAGGGTATCAATCATTCCCTTTTCAGAAAATCAAGAATCTGTATCATGCAGGAAAGTACCTTCTACTGCAAATTGCCCAGTAAAAGAGGCGGGTATAAATGGCCTACTTTATCAGAGCTGCATGCCATCATATTTCAGAAAGCCTACTCACCTCCAAATAATGCAAGGGCTGATGTTATAGCTGCCACAAGATGCTTCAAGGCATTAAAAATGGGTCGCCAATTGGATGATCTCTTTGATGATGTCTAGACCTCTGCAACCACATATATTTATAAGTAGAACTCTCAAAGCGGATTCCGTTTTGTACCGACTAACCGACAAAGGGTATACCATCTCAGGCCAATCTCTAATTGATATTGAATTGTTAGATTTTAATCTAGATGAAACTTACCAAGCTGTATTCTTCTATAGCAAAACTGCCATCCAGCATTTCTTTTCAAAGGAGACATACCAAACCGATTTATCGTATGGTGTAATAGGCTCAGCCAGCGCAGGGTTGTTTGAGTCCCTTTGTGGTCATGCTCCTCATATCATAGGTCATGGAAATATGAAAAACCTCTACCACGAGATAAGTAACGCATGGACTGGACTTACTGTACTTATACCTCAAGCTACCCAATCGCTTCAAAGATTGGAGAATAATGTGAAGACCATCAATTGTATTTCAAAACCGATATACAAAAACCTGATTAATCAGGATATAGAGCTGCCCGATGCACAAATCATTCTGCTTACTAGTCCTATGAATGCAGAGGCCTATCTATCGCTGCAGAGTTTAGAAGGGAAATCATTATTTGCCATAGGATCTTCTACTGCACAAAGAATCGAAGCTATAACAGGATTAGAAGTGCCTTATTGTAAAAATCCCTCTGAAAAGAGTTTATACAATCTTGTCTTGAGTAAACTTACTTAAGTTATAAAAGCGCTGAGATGAGCTTTTGTGTGATATCATCTATACTGCCTATTCCTTCTACTTTCTGAGATTTGTCTTGCTTATCATAGTAGTCATATACCACTGAGGTCTTCGCTTCATACTCTTTAATCCTGCTCCTGATAACTTCTTCATTGGCATCGTCAGGCCTGCCAGAGGTTTTCCCTCTTTCTAACAATCTTGTGACGATTTCATCCTCATTCACTTCCAAAGCTATCAGATGGGTAACATTTACTGAGCGGGAGACCATTATTTTATCCAGGGCCTCAGCCTGTGCTATTGTCCTCGGAAAACCATCTAGAATATAGCCCTTTGGGTTAGGACTCATATTCAGCTTGTTTTCCAGCATTCCTATGGTTACTTCATCTGGTACTAATTCACCCTTGTCCATATACGCTTGCGCCTTTGTACCTAGAGGGGTATTATTGCCTATCTCATATCTGAATAAATCACCAGTTGATATATGCGTCAAGCCAAATCTTTCTACAAGCTTTGAAGCCTGGGTTCCTTTACCCGAACCAGGGGGACCAAATAAAATTAAGTTTATCATTTTTACGTCTTTCTTCATTCCAAGCAACGTCATAACATAATCCAACAAAGACATAGTTTCAAATTCTGACTGTTATAGTCTGATAATTATTAATGACCTTAAAAAAACATCAAAAAAGCCTTCTGGCTTCTTGGTATTTCTCTGTCCAATATCTGGACTGCTCTAAAGTCTCAAATATAACGCCTTTGGAAGAGGTAGCATGCACAATATGAGTGCCTTTCTGATTATGGCTTAAAACCATCGCTACATGAGAGATACCCTCTCCATGTGAAAAGAACAGCAAATCACCTGGCTCCAAATGCTGTCTTGAAACAGGCTTGCCGAGTTGAGATTGGAGTTTTGCAGAATGTGGGAGATTAATCCCCGTCCCTTTGTATAACTGCTTAGTCAGACCTGAACAATCAAAACCTTCCATAAATGATTCACCACCGCTTACATAGGTTGTTCCTTTGTAGGCTACAGCTTGCTTGACCAGGTAGGCCTTCTTTTTCTCCCTTTCATCGAGCTCAATATTTGTAATTAAATCAGTGCTTGTATTAAACGATGGCTGTAAATCACAAGAAAACTGAATAACGAGAATGATTGCTGCTTTGATTAACATATCGAGAAAGTGATTTCTATTAAGTGGGTATTTATTAATCCTTTATACCTGTTCGTATGCCGAACACAAATCAAATGGTGCAAAGATTATACCTATTATATAAATCTATAATGTATAAAATATTGAAAATGAATGGGAAAGATTTGTTAAGAGGGATTGAATGGCTATGGGGCAAAAAAAAACTAGTGCCATATCGAGCGATATAACACTAGCCAATCATTATAGAACAACTTCCATTATGATACTTAAACGTATTATCAACAAGAAGGTTTTCAAGATTCGTATTTTTTTGCAGAATTTTAACAAGAACAATTAATGTTTGAAATTGAGAATATTCAATAGTACATGAAATAAAAAAACCCGCCAATACTAAGACTGACGGGTTTTTTAAATTTCTGATTTCTTTTTGCTCTAAGAACCTTCTTCTTTTGGCGTTTCCGCAGTTGCTGCACCTTCTTCAGCTGGCGTTTCTGCACCTTCTTCATCAGCTGCCTCAGCACTTCTAAGTGCTCTAGGTACTTCTACAGTAGCGACAGGCACTGCATCATTCACCATCAACTCTATGCTGTCTGGCAGTTCTATATCTCTAACCCTTACAGCTTCACCTAACTCTAGTTCTGAAATATCAATGAATAATTCATCAACCAAATCTTTAGGATCCAATTTTACTTTTACTCTCCTCATTGTCTGAACCAAAGCGCCACCAGCTTTGATACCAGGAGATACCCCTTTAAACTTAACAGGAATCTCAACTTTCACTTTGGTACCTTCTTTCAAGGCCAAAAAGTCAATGTGCAGAATTTGGTCAGTGACTGGGTGCCACTGAATATCCTTAACAATACACTTGTGCTTTCCTCCTCCTACTTCTACTTCACCTACTCTAAACTCTGGTGTAAAAATTAATTTCTTGACCTCTTTATGGGTCACAGTAAAGTTTTCGTTGATATCGGTGCCATATAGGACAGCTGGTATTTTACCAGTTTTTCTTATTTGACTTGCTTTGAGATTTGGTTCTCTAGCTTCAACCTGAAATGGATATGTTTCCATGATAAATTGCGTTTATAAATAAGGCCTTCTTTTTAAAGGAGTGCAAAGATAGCAAAAAAACTATCCAATTGACAAGCACTATTTGTCTACAAAAAGGGCTGAAATAGACTTAAACTCATGCGTATTCCTAATTGCCTTGCCAAATAGCTTCGCACAACTCAAAACTTGGATCTTACTGCTGTCTTTCTTCAATGGAATAGTATCAGTCACATAGACGGCAGAAAGCACCGATTCTTCGATTCTCTCATAAGCTGGTCCAGACAGTACAG
>CAZIMH010000260.1:1946-4675 GCA_964540155.1 uncultured Saprospiraceae bacterium | reverse complement strand
GATAAAAGACTATATATTTTTTTATTAATTCACTTTGTATTTCAAAGTACTTTTAAATATTATAACATGAGCATTTCAAAACATACATCCAAACTAAAAGGATCTGCTTCAATTAAAGCACTAACCATCTTCCTCCTAATCATCATCTTAATGATACCGAATTATAAGATTAAAAGTCTTATAAATGAACGAAGTTCTCGCAAGGCATCTGTAGAACGTGAAGTGGCCAAGTCCTACGGACTTGCGCAACAAGTAACGAGTCCTATTATTAGGCTACCATACACCTATACCTATACGGTAGACTATGAAGAACGTACTAAAAAGGGATTCCTTAATTTTTCTCCCACGTCTACCAATATAGATGGAGAGATAATGACAGATACTCGAAAAAGAAGCATCTTCGATATCTTAGTATATGATGCGACTTTAGAGATAGAACAGACATTTGACATGACCGACATCAACATGGCCGAATACGATTATGACATTAATTATAATGAAGCTTATTTTATTTATGGTGTGAGTGACCCTAATGGCATTTCTTCCGAGCTCTCTATAACCGTAAATGGACAAGCCCTTAAGAATGAAGGTCTGGTCAGTAACAATTCTGGTAATAGAAGCTACATCAAATCAAGTCCATTCACGCTGGACATGACTAAGAAGCTGGACGTGAAGACCAAGTCCACATTCAAAGGGACCAGCTCTATCCAATTCGAACCTATTGGTCATGATTTTACGGTCAGTCTTGAGTCTCCATGGCCCCACCCTAGTTTCATAGGAAGCAAATTACCTAACCGATATGATATCACTGATGAAGGATTTGACAGTCACTGGGCGCTTAATAAATTTGCCAATGCCATACCTAAAGCCTGGATGAATCATGATTATAATATTCACAAGGCGTCATTCGGCGTGAACTTCATCCAACCCTTTGATGAGTATGGAAAGACTAAGCGGACGGCCAAGTATGCTTTACTTATTATAATCCTCTGTTTTGCCATTTACTTCATCTTTGAGATTCTTCAGAAAAAGCCCATGCACCCTATCCAATATATCTTGGTAGGTTCTGCGATTACCGTTTTCTTTCTTTTGCTAATTTCTTTGTCTGAGCACATAGGGTACAACCTGGCCTATTTAATTTCTAGTATTGCGACCATTGGGCTCATTAGTTTTTACTCATCCTTTATACTGAGTAGCCTAATGAGTACTATCGTCTTATCTAGCTTATTATCTGGACTATTTACCTATATCTATTTGATTCTCCAGATGCAGGATTTTGCACTATTAGCTGGAGCCCTTGCCTTATTTGTGATCATTGGCTCTGTAATGATGATCTCCCGTAATGTTAATTGGTACGCTTTGAAGACAGTACCTATAACCTAGTCTTTCAAATCTAAGCCGCAAGACGTTCCATATCCATTCCTACCATTGAGGATATGGGACGTTTTAATATCTCATTAATGCTCCGCCTATGCCATTGTATGTCAGGAGATAAAATTGAATATTTGTAGAAAAATAGTCCACTATGCGTCCTCTAGTATTCTTCCTTCTGTTAATCGGCCTATCCGCGTGCAAAACGAAAAAATTAGTAGTTGACAGTCAAGGTAATCCTGTTCCTGAAATTACCTGGGATAAGCAGACTCAACACCTAGGTGATGTCAAACTAGGAGAAACAAGAGATCTAGAGTACACATTTACTAATACGGGATCTGCAGACCTCATTATAGAACTTGCCACCACCTGTAAGTGCACAGCAATTGATTGGCCACGTCAGCCCATTCCTCCAGGAGGCAAGGGCCTCATCACTGCCACCTATGACAGCTCTACTCAGAAGTTAGGAGAAGTTACTAAGACGATAGATGTCATCGCCAATACTGACCCTATAGTGGCGGAAGCTTTCTTTAAGGTGAATGTTATCTATCAGAATAACTACAAAAAGAACTAGTGTCTGAAAGACAATTTGTCCGCTTAACCTTTAAATAAGTCACTCTCAGAACATGTTGGTTAGTTCATCTGTTGGATTGCATACCGTTGCCTGATTATTTTTAATAACTTTAAAAGTGGAATTCTGGTGATTTTCAGATGCCCTATTAGTTATAAATCATGTTTTTGATGCATTCTAAGATGACTACGCTTGCTAATTTTGTTCTTCTTATCTGTCTGGTACAGGTGGGATTGCTTACGGATGTGGTGGCGCAAGAGGCGAGTATATTAGCTAGTTCTATCAATGGCAAGGGTCAGATTCAGCTTGAAGTAGCCTCTTCAGAAAATCAGTATTTTGTACTGAAAGCGCGGCATAATGTCAATAATCCTTTTGATGTGTCCGCTTCTATGACGTTGGGGCAGGCAGGAACGACAACAATAACAGAGGGGCTAGAAGCATATCCATTAGACCAGTACCAAGTCCTTCAGTATGATATCAATAACCCTTTCGATTCGGATGGTGATGGTATAGATGATATAACTGAATTTAATAATATACCTGTACAATCTCCACTTAATGCAGCACCAGCGATAGACAGAGGGGATGGCGTGACGGTTATAGACAACTTTACAACTTTTAAAGAATTGTCTGTTGTCTTCGATGAAATCCAATGGTCAGAGTTTCTTAATGAAAAATTCTTTGTCAAGTTTATCATCGTCGATTTTCTAACTGATCAGCCTAAGCTTTATTTTATCAATAGTGACAAATTTGGGCTGCATAGTGAATTTGCTAATTTCATAGGCAT
>CAZIMH010000260.1:0-1936 GCA_964540155.1 uncultured Saprospiraceae bacterium | reverse complement strand
GTGAAAAGAGGACAGGTGATATTCCACCCCTCCAGTATTTCAGCAAATGGAGAACTAGGCACCTTTGCATTCAATTACAGTAATGGCAATGGGCAAGATTTTGACGTGGTCCAAAAGACGCATGAGATGTTGGCAGCCAATATGCCATTCTTAGATAACAATCTATCACACTTTATTACAGCGCTCAATGAGGATGAATATGAAAGGGATTTTGACCTATTTGAAGATTCCAGAGTATCAGTTGTATTCGAAGAAACAATTTTTGGGGATTTAGATTATTGGGGACTGAATCCTGCTGAGGGCTTCGGGTTCTTTAGAAGAATAACCCTGGAGGAAATTCCAGACCCAAAGGATATCGTCCTTTATGAGTCTCTGCCTAATGCGCTTCCACGTGTCAGTGGTATAATAACTTCCTCGTTACAGACGCCACTTTCACATGTCAATCTAAGAGCGATTCAGCAGAATATCCCTAATGCTTATATCAAAGAACCGCTGGCCATAGATTCTATAGCCGACTTGGTAGGAAAGAATATATATTATAGAGTAGAGCCTGATAGATTTACCGTGCGGGAGGCCTCACAAGAAGAGGTCAATGCCTGGTTCGATGCACTTAGACCTCAAGAGGAGCAAATACCACCGCTAAATCTAGATGTGGTTTCTATATTACCCTTATCAGATATTTCATTTGACATGTCGGATTCCTTTGGTGCTAAATGTACCAATATAGCAACGATGCTTGATTTTGGATTCCCAGAAAACACCACGCCTAATGGTTTTGGTGTGCCCTTCTATTACTATCAGGAATTCATGAAGTATAATGGCTTCTTTGATGAGATTGCAGAATTAACATCCCAGGAGGATTTTATAAATAGTAGAGATGTTAGAGATGAGGTGCTGAAAGACTTTAGAAAGACAATCAAAGATGCTGACATGCCAGAGTGGATGTTAGATGAATTGGATGCTATGCATAAGACATTTCCTGAGGGCACCTCTATAAGATGCCGTTCTAGCACCAATAATGAAGATTTGCCAGGGTTTAATGGGGCTGGACTATATGATTCTAAAACGCAGCACCCTCACGAAGGCCATATCTCTAAATCCATAAAGCAAGTCTATGCCAGTCTTTGGAATCTGAGGGCCTATGATGAGAGAGAATTTTCGAGGGTAGATCATTTCATAGCGTCTATGGGTGTGCTCTGCCATCCAAATTATGAAGACGAGATAGCAAACGGTGTTGGTGTAAGTGTAGACCCATTCTTTGGTTCTGAAAATACCTTCTATCTTAATACTCAGGTAGGAGAAGACCTTATCACAAATCCCTCTGCGCAGTCTGTACCAGAAGAAATGCTACTGGACCGAGTGCTTACAAATGACAATGACTTCATACTTGTCCAACGTTCTAATCTGGTAGATGAAGATTCAATTATCCTAGGCGATATCTATAGGGCTGGAATGCGTGAATACTTCAATATCATCCACGACGAATTTGCTATACTTTATGAGGCAGAAGATAATCCAACTTTTGCCATGGATATCGAGTATAAAATAACGCGAGAATTACAGCTAATCATAAAGCAAGCCCGACCATGGACCAGCTTTGATGTTAATTATATGGAAGAACAAGAGGATGATGAGCAAATGGTATCAGCTGTCCCTGACTTAACGCTATATCCAAATCCTAGTTCAGATATTGTCACCCTAGCTTGTAATGACTGCCAATCTTTAAAGGTTTTTATTTATGATATAATCGGTCGCAGACTGCCTTCTGAGAGATTAGGTAATGTTTCTGAAAGTCAGATACAGTTTGACGTTAGTCTATGGACTTCAGGCATGTATCTTATGCAGGTCATTTCTGAAGATGACGAAGTCATCGCCACGCTTCAATTTGTGAAGCAGTAGGTTTCAGCTGCAATAATTTCACGTCTAATAGTTAGAA
>CAZIMH010000259.1:0-4699 GCA_964540155.1 uncultured Saprospiraceae bacterium | reverse complement strand
CCTAATGTAGAGGGAGTCTCCGCTGAGTCAAAATCAAGAATTGCAGAATCTAGAATTAACAAGCACACGCCATCTGATTACGAAAGCAACCAAAAGGTCATCATAAGTAATGAATCTATCTCAAGTAATTCTAGAACTACTAAGAGTAATCAACCTCTAGATGTAAACCCCGAATTGCAACTCGCAAGTCCCAATCTTCAGAATTTTGTAGAACAAAATCTACAACAAAAGACATCAATTAAAATCACAGCTGCTACCGAAGAACCTCATAAAACTAGGGCTCCATCTGAAAGCATATCAAGTAAGTTAACAGCCTCAGAAAAGCATGTTCCTGTAATTATTGAATTAGCAGCTTTAGAACTTCTTCCATTAACTCAATCTGCAGGTTTGTTTTCTGAACCTAAAATACCTGGTTCTGCCCTTGTTTCCAAAGTAGTATTACCACAAAACAATGGAATATGGCGACTTAGTACAGGTCTGGCTTTCATGCAAGGTATCTCACAAAATCAGAGCGGTCTACAAGTGCATGGCGGTCTATCAAGAAAATGGCATCAATGGCAGATTGGTGTTAGGACCAGTTTTGGATTAAGCAATTCACCATCAGCATCAGACAATGATGTTATTTCAGAATCAGAATCAGCTATTGGACTTGAACCACAAGATGAGTTTGATGTGATATGCTCTAACTCATTAAATTCGGAACCGAATTTCATTCCTTTGGCCTGTGCAGGTTTCTCCATTGACAACGTACAAAATTCTAATCAGGGAGGTGTAAATCTCTTCGGTTCTATCGGTTTAGAAATGGGTTACAAGTTCAGCCCGCTATTTTCATTGTCAGCTGTTTCAGGAATGGAATTTGGGTCTGCTATAAATAATGTAGACATGAGAAGTTCAGAAAGAATTAATATGGGTTCTACTAATAATTTATTTGGACAACTGGATGCGAATATCTCTATCAGTAACCAGTTGTCATTATTTGCTGGGTACCGTCTTAGATTTAAAAGGGATGTTAATACAGCAATACCAAGAGAAAGAGGCCTGCTAGGAATAAAATATATAATTTAACTTAAAATTGGATTCTAGGCCAAAGTGATGGATGATGTATCATTGCCTGACCTGTAGGCTTTGCCACCCAATATGTAGGTGTGATACCGTCATAGTCTACTCTCATCACATTATAAGCCCAAACATCTCCAGTCTGAGGCGCACCCTCTGCAAAGTCTGACCATCGGCATTCAAGATTGGCTACCCACTTTTTATCCTTGTCCGCATCATCATTAAGCGTACCATAGACCTTTGTCGAGTAGGACTGTCTTATATTCCAGTCAGACATATTTGTGGCTGCATTAAGCGGAGAATTATTAGTAGCCAACTTCAATGCCCAGCCATAACCAAGGGCATTTATTTCCACTTCGTAATAATCTTTCCCATCTGCCCCTGGGTCTAGAAAAAATTCTATGCAAGGGTCAAGATAGATTAGTGTATCATGTTTATTCAATTTGGCCCTAATATCTTCTTCTTCCAATACTGCTGTAAACTTAATACCCGCTTCATCGAAGCTAATAGTCACTTCGGTCTGATTCGATTCTAGCCCAGTTCCCGCCAAATCATATAGTGTAGTAATTTGAATAGGATCATGGATTTTCTTTTGCCCACAACCCATCATTACCATTAGTATAAGTGGGCACAGAAATTTCATTAAGGAATATTCAAGTATTTGTGAGACTGTATACTAAGTTTCCATTGCGGATTAGATTTACAATACTGGATTGCAGCCTTAGTATTCTCTTCTCTAAATGGACTATCCATAGGTTGGATATAATAATGGTCAAACTCCAGCTGGGTTAACATATTAGGAGAAAGTCCTTCTTGCGGATAGACTAATTTGAGTTCATTTCCTGAGGTCACTTTGATCTCTGTGTTTGCCTTTGGGCTCACACATATCCAGTCTATCCCGTCAGCTAATTCTAATGTTCCGTTAGTCTCTATCGCTATCTCCGCATCTATCTTCTTCAATTCAAAAATCAGTTCAGCGTCCAATTGTAAGGCGGGCTCTCCACCAGTAAAAACGACGAAAGGGGCTACTGACTCAGGCCACTGATTCAATATCGCTGTGACCAATTCGCTATCAGAGTACTTACCGCCATTGAGTCCATCTGTACCCCAAAAGTTCGTATCACAAAATTTGCAAATTGCCTCTGCTCTATCCTCCTCTCTACCTGACCACAGGTTGCATCCTGCAAATCGACAGAAAACAGCAGGTCTACCCGCATGGTATCCTTCTCCTTGAAGCGTGTAATATATTTCTTTGACTGAGTAGATAGTACTGAGTTATCAGTCCGCAAGATAAGCTGAGAATTCAATCTCAACAAGTAGATCTGGATTTACAAAGGCAGATACTTCGATTAGTGTGGAGGCAGGCTTAATATCTGCAAAATACTCGCCATGTGCTTTGCCTACTTGTTCAAAGGTACTGATGTCTGTAAGGTAAATGCGGGTCCGAATCACATCAGTCAAGTCTGCGTCTACTTCAGCCAGCGCCGCTTTGGCAATTTCAATGATGCGCTTGGTTTGAAGGTAAGCATCCCCGGGGTGGGCAATTTGTCCATCCTTGACTGAAGTAGTCCCAGCCACTTCGATGATATTGCCTACTCTAACAGCCCTGCTATAACCGACATTCTTTTCCCAATGGGTCCCACTGCTTACATTTATTCTCTTTGACATTGTAATGTCCTACTTGGTTAGTGACACGTGTAGAGTCTCTAAAAAGTTGTAAACATCAAAGTTGCCACCACGCATCTCAGCCTCAGGAACAGCCCATTTGATTCGGCCATTCTCATCACATATGAATAACTTAGGATATCCAAGATCTCCGCCGTACGGGCCTTCTGCTAACGTCTCGGAATTAGGAATCACTGGAAAATTGATTGGCATTGTTTCCGCCAGCGCTAGTATCTCTTCCTTGGTGTTATTAGAAAACGAAATGACATTCAATTGATCTGCATACTTAGCAGACAGTTTGTTTAATGCTTCTATCTGTCCTATACACATGGGACAATCGTTGTTCCAGAACCACAAAATCATATTCTTCCCGACCATATCCAACGATGAATGCTCTACGCCTTTTATATCTTTAGCTAAGAATGGAATAGATTGACTCCCTTCATAGCTCATCACCAGGGATTTTACATCAGGAGTGCGATTTTCTAACTCTACTAAATAGTGATTCTGACCAATGGCCACTGTTACAGACAATATCACTATAAACAACGTATACAAGGCGTTTTTCATTCAAATTATTTAGTGCAATTATACCGCAATTCCATATATCAAATGGAACTGAATCACCTTTTTGAAGGAATACAACATAAGTTTAACAAAACAGCCTATCTAGGAAGAATTATGGGCTGACAAATGAGCAATAAAATAGAAATGAGGTTGTGTCACGTGACACAGCCTCATTTCTAACAACCGCAATTCTAACTAAATCTATTTCACTAGAAATAACACAGCTTTCTAGATTAGTCCACAATCATCATTCTAGACTCAAATACACTTTGTGCCGAAGAGAATTTAATGTATACTATACCTGTCGTATTTATATTTTCTCTATTAACATGCATGATGTGAGTACCTGATTTGTACGCTGCTTGCTTACTATAAATCAATCTACCATTCACATCATAGAATTCCCAGATACCATCTGCATCTTCTGCTAAACTGAATTCAATATTACAACTTGATATCCATGGATTAGGGTTAATAGAAAGAATCTTTGATTCCTTCAGTGCTCTAGGTTTTAAATCGACATTTACAATATCAAAATGACCTCTGTATGCTTCTGCTTGAGTAACCGAAGAAGCTATCTTAAATACTTCAGCTACATCAATATTGTTTTCGGCCTTGACCACTATCTCAAATAGAACTTCATCCTCGGTTATGTCTTCCAGTTGCTCTGATCCATAACTCATTGTCATCCATCCCTCTGATTGATTGGCAATATTATAATGGCTAGCATCAAAATCAAGAGCTCCACTTTCAACAGATAATATTTCTATTTCCTTTGCAGCAAATGATAATGTCATTTGCCACCCTTGAATTTGCTCATAATTTTTAGCAAATACTGGAATACGAATGACAGCATCTGCTTCAATTTGCATAATTGGCACTTCTAATGTCAATGGCCATCGGTGGTTCTTCATGTCTACGCTACTGTGGAATGTATTAGTAACTGCTGTATTATCAACATCTCCTATCTTAACGCCTATGAAATCAATATCCATATCTCTATCTAATCCAGAAATCTCATAAGTCTCATCGAATTCTTGCAACCATGGATTAGATGAATCTTGGAATTCAAAATCAGATTGAACAAATCTCCAACTTGTATTATCAGGTAACTCCAAATACACCCCGAGTATAAGCTTGCGCAGTTCAACCAGATCTGCACCATTAACTTTCCCATCGCCGTTAATGTCTGCGGCTATCATCTGATAAGGATCTGTAAAAGGGTTCAGTCCTAGTATATGTCGCTGTATGCGTATCAAATCTATTGTATTCACCCCATTGCTATCATCACCATCTTTGGACGGTATGACATCATAGTTTCCTCCTATGGGCATATTGACGAATGCATATTCGCCATCTTCATTCGTCATATCAAAATTAGCCGTCTTACTCAGGTCAACTACTACATCTT
>CAZIMH010000258.1:0-4724 GCA_964540155.1 uncultured Saprospiraceae bacterium | reverse complement strand
CAGGATTACCTTGGGGACCTTGGGCACCAGGATTACCTTGGGGGCCTTGAGGGCCTTGAGGGCCTTGGGGACCAGCTGGACCGCCAGCAGGACCTTGAGGTCCTGGAGGACCTACAGGACCCTGAGGACCTGGAGGGCCACCAGATGGACCCTGAGGACCTTGTGGGCCTGATGGACCTTGTGGGCCTGATGGGCCTTGTGGACCCGATGGGCCTTGGGGGCCTTGGGGGCCTTGGGGTCCATTCACGCAGTCAGCAGAATTATATATGCCGTCTCCATTGATATCTTCATTGGCGTCTGGAACCCCATTATTATTCGTATCCCAACAACTTACACCTTGGATACCTTGACCGCCAGAGGGTCCTGGATTACCTTGGGGACCTTGGGGACCAGGATTACCTTGGGGACCTTGGGCACCAGGATTACCTTGGGGGCCTTGAGGGCCTTGAGGGCCTTGGGGACCATCTGGACCGGGTGGCCCAGCTGGGCCTTGACAATCCAAAGCATCATAGACGCCGTCTCCATTGATATCCTCAGATGGATCAGCCACACCATTATTATTCGTATCCCAACAGTTTGTTTGAGCTATGAGGGGTGACTGGACGATGAAAAAAGTGAACAAAAAAAGCACGGAAAGAAATGGTAGTCGCTTCATGTGGAATTTGTTTTGTAAATAAGATATCTATAAATATAGACGCATTTTACTGATATAACGAGCAGCACGAGCACTTTATGTGCCAAATTATCTAAAAAAAGGCCCTTGCACAGCGTACAAGAACCTTCTCTTAAACCTAATTTTTAATTCTTATTCTAACCGTCTTCAAGGGCCGCGGCACCTCCAACGATTTCTAGTATCTCATTTGTAATCGACTCTTGTCTGGCTTTATTGTAAGCAATCTTCAGCTCTTTCAGTATGTCATTGGCATTTTCTGTGGCCTTGTCCATAGCCGTCATTCTGGCACCATGCTCACCTGCATTGATATCTAGGACGTAGCTATGAAATGACGTTTGGAGTATGCTCGGAATAAGTTGTTCTAAGAGCACTTGCTTAGATGGTTCGAAAAGGTAATCTGCTTTATGACTTGCCTCATCCCCTGGTTCCTTAGTGCCTTGTAATTTAGGGACTGGTAGATACTGAACTGCTAATGAATCCTGTACCGCTGCATTTCTAAATTGACTGTATACCACATAGACTTTATCGTATTCTCCCAAGTTGAACTTATCCATCAAGTCTTTTGATAAAGTAGATATATTATCAAAAGATAAATCACTCATCAAGTCCACGTAATCTGTATTCATCTGGCACTCAGGCGCTCTCTTCTTAAGAAAGTCAAAGCCCTTCTTCCCTATAAAAACCAAATCTATTTTCCCCGCCTTCTTCTCTGCTTCATACTTTTTTAATAAGGTCATGGTCCTTTTACCCACGTTCGTATTGAATGCCCCTGCCAAGCCTCTGTTGGACGTGATAACAACGACAGCCATCTTATTCACTTCTCTAAAAGTAGAATACGATGATCCTGCTTCGCCCTCCACATTGCTGAGGATGTTGACCATCATTTTATTGAGTCGCTTAGCATAAGGCCTTAGGTCTGTAATCGCTTGCTGTGCCTTACGAAGTTTAGCTGCCGAAACCATTTTCATGGCTTTGGTGATCTGCTGCGTAGACTTCACAGAACCGATTCGCTCCCTTGTTTCCTTTAATTTACCTGACATTGTGTTGGGTTAAATTACTTAGCATATTGCTTACTGAGATCAGCAGCTACTCTCTTCACCACATCCAACGCTGAATCATCTAATTTTCCAGATTTGAATGTTTCCAAAGTATCTGCATGATTGGTTTCCATTTGCATGAGGAAGGCATCTTCAAACTCCTTAATCTTATTGACAGGTACATCTTTAAGTAAACCCTTCGTCCCTAAGAAGATAATCGCCACTTGCTTCTCTACTGATAATGGAGAATACTGTCCTTGCTTAAGGATCTCCACGTTTCTCTTTCCTTTCTCCAATACAGACATTGTCGCTGCATCCAAATCAGAACCGAACTTGGAGAAAGCTTCTAATTCTCTATACTGTGCTTGATCCAATTTCAATGTACCGGATACCTTTTTCATAGATTTAATCTGAGCCGATCCTCCTACTCTTGATACCGAGATACCCACATTAATCGCTGGTCTAATACCCGCATTAAATAAATTAGATTCTAGGAATATCTGACCATCTGTAATCGAAATCACATTGGTAGGAATATAGGCCGATACATCACCGGCTTGTGTTTCGATAATCGGTAAGGCTGTTAGTGAGCCTCCTCCTTTGACCAATCCTGCTGCCTTCAAAGACTCTGGCAGGTCATTCATCTGATTAGCGATGTCATCATTCTCGATGATTTTTGCCGCTCTTTCTAGCAATCTTGAGTGTAAGTAGAATACATCTCCTGGATATGCTTCTCTACCTGGTGGTCTTCTTAATAATAATGATACCTCTCTATAGGCAACTGCCTGCTTAGATAAATCATCATAGATTATGAGCGCTGGTCTTCCTGTGTCTCTAAAGAACTCACCGATACAAGCCCCCGCAAATGGTGCATAGAATTGTAGTGGTGCAGGATCTGCAGCAGAGGCAGACACGATTGTTGTGTAGGACATTGCCCCATTCTCTTCTAGAACTTTAGCAACCTGTGCTACCGTAGAAGACTTCTGTCCTGAAGCTACATAGATACAGTATACAGGCTCTCCTCTATCGTAGAATTCTTTTTGGTTCAGAATTGTATCTACAGCGATGGCTGTCTTACCCGTCTGTCTATCACCAATAATTAATTCTCTTTGTCCTCTACCGATCGGAATCATCGCATCGATGGCTTTAATCCCTGTCTGCAAAGGCTCTGTAACGGGTTGTCTATAAATTACACCCGGTGCTTTTCTTTCTATTGGCATTTCATACAGGTCCCCTTTTAAAGGTCCTTTACCGTCTATTGGCTTACCTAAGGTATTGACTACCCTTCCGACGATGCCTTCACCTACTTGAATGGAGGCAATCTTACTGGTACGTCTAACTGTCGCCCCTTCTTGAATGCCATCACTTTCTCCCATCAATACCACCCCAACATTATCTTCCTCTAGGTTTAGGACAATCGCCTGTACCCCCGTTTCGAATTCTACCAACTCACCAGCCTTCGTCTTATTAAGGCCATACACACGAGCGATTCCATCTCCAACTTGCAATACGGTGCCTACTTCTTCCAGCTCTGACTCTGACTTGAAGCCTGACAGTTGTTCTTTAAGTATTGCGGATATTTCTTCTGGTCTTACCCCAGCCATATCTAGATATTTTTATGTTGATTTAATGTATTTATTCTCAGAAAACTTTCTCTTAATCTGATCTAACTTATAAGCGACACTGGCGTCGTATAATTTATCTCCAAGTTCTAAAACAAAGCCACCAATAAGATTAGGGTCCACGATCGTTTCTACCTCTATCTTCTCATCAGTTTCAGTACTCGACAGCAAGGCCTTTTTAATCTCATCTAAGGCACCCGCTCCTAGTGGACTGGCCGTCGTTAATTTCACCATAGAGACATGATTCAGTTTCTTATACTGACTGATAAATGCCTTCGTAATTTCAGGTAATATATTCTCTCTGCTTTTCTTCGTTAATATCTCGAAGAAAGCCATTGTTATCTTGTTATAACTATCGCCAAATAATTTTCGGAAGACACTGATTTTCTTGTCTGACTTAATAATTGGGCTCTTAACCAATAGTTTTAAATCTCTATTAGTCAATGCTTCTTGGAGGTTAGTCATATCATCATATATGACGTCAAGCACTCCCTGCTCTTGACCAAGATTGATTAACGACTTCGCGTATCTGACTGCTACTCTTTCGCCAGCCATTAGTTAAGTTTTATTTCGCCCACAAGTGTATTGACAAATGATTCGTGCTCAGGATTACCTTTCAGTTCTCTACGAAGTATCTTCTCTGCAATATCAGTGGCCATCATCCCTACTTCATTCTTCACTTCTGTTATCGCTGCCTTCTTCTCATTCTCTATCTCATGCTTGGCTGTCGTTGTTATCCTTTGTGCTTCTTCCTTTGCCTTGCTCTTTGCTTCTGAGATGATAGAGGCTTTTGTTTCCTTAGCTTCTCTAAGCATTGTTGCTCTTTCTTCTCTGGCTTCCGCTAATATTTGCTCATTCTCAGCTTTGAGATTAGCCATTTCTTCTCTGGCTTTCTGAGCTTCTGCAAGCGCATCGCTGATTGTAGATTCTCTTTTCTTAAGTCCTTCCATCATAGGTTTGAATGCATACTTAGCCATCAACCACCAGAACAGTAGAAAGATAACCAGTGACCACAATGCCAGACCTGGAGTGGGTTGGAAGGGTGCAAATCCTGCTAGAAAAATCATAATATATCTTTAGTTGTAATTGTCATTTTAAAAAATCGAAAAGAAAACAGCTACTCTGCCAACCGCATTTTGCTGTTTTCTTAATAATCTTCGCTAGGTCCCGAGACCTTACTCTTTTCTTAGAGTATGAAAGATAAAAGAATCGCAATTAGTGCTGCACCCTCCATGAAGGCTGCCATGATTAGCATGTTTCTACTAATGTCTCCTGCTGCTTCTGGTTGTCTTGCAATGGCTTCCATGGCTTTACCACCGATTTGGCCTAGACCAATACCTGCACCGATTACGGCAAGTCCTGCTCCTAATGCTGCTAAAGTTCCAACCATTT
>CAZIMH010000257.1:0-4739 GCA_964540155.1 uncultured Saprospiraceae bacterium | reverse complement strand
GGCCAGTATACGCCGTCATAGATAAATTCTATCAACATCACATCAAATCCTGCATTCTCTGTGAATGAGACTTGTGCAGTTGTGGAACTAGTAGGAACAATAGTTTCTCCTGTAGTACCTAACTTTGGTATTCCTATCCAAGCACCCATACCATTAATCGTTAATGATCCTGTAGATGGGTCAAACTCATAAGCATGAGTCCCAGATAACCAAGCAGATACATCATCGCCACATTCGTTTACCATATTTGCTGGAGTGGCTTCAAAACAAGATTCTGGCGTTGGAGAAACACCACATCCTTGATTATTGAATACGCCAAACTCAGCCCAAAATTCACCCATATCATCAAAGACATAAGAACCATCAGGATTAAATGTAAATTCTTGGCTATAAAGACATGGTCTACTCCCGTCGTTGGAAAGTCCAGTCCAGAATCCTCCAGGATCATCAGCATTAGGTCCTACTGACATTGAAATGCCTTCTCTCCATAACCTCCATGTTTTCCCACTTTGACCTGAAAGAATTCTTTGTGCCGCATTAGGATCTGTGATTGTGATAGTTTCAGATCGCTCTGCAGAACCATTCGCATTACTTGCTGTAAGAACTACATTATAAGTACCTGCCTCAGCGTAAGTGTGAGAAGGTTCTCTTTCTGTAGATGTATTACCATCTCCGAAATCCCAGGCAAATGAATCTGCATTATCTGAGAAATTCGAAAAGTTAACCGTCAAGAAATCGTTAGCATCGATTTCGAATTGGAAACTTGCAATCGCCGCATCTCCTCCTGTCATCGGATCATCATCATCGTCACCGCATCCAGTGAACACGAGTGTAAGTGCAAGAACTGGAAGAAGTATATAAGTCCAGTTTTTAAAGAAGTTTTTATACATAGTATTTGTTTAAATAGATTACAAATTAATTTATTGGAATAAACTCGGATCAGGAAATTCGGTTAATCCAGGTGCCACAGAAGTTTCTTCTAGTGTGATTGGTAGCCATAAGTCATTGACTTCATCAAAATTAGCAGCTCTCAGGTCACCATTTGGAAACAACGAACGTGAAGCTCTACCTGACCTTACTAGGTCAAACCATCTGTCGCCTTCCAGCGCCAACTCAATCCTTCTTTCATACCATATTACATCTTGTAACGACCAGCCTTCGTCGGCCATCAAATCGGAAGCCGTTCTGAAATTACCTGTATTATCACCAGGACCAGCTCCTCTCTCCCTGACCTGATCAATTAGGGTCATTGCTTCACCATCAGAACCAGTACCTCTATGTAAGGCCTCTGCTAACATGAGTAATACATCAGCATATCTAATTGCATGGACATTCGCATCCTTAGTCAGGAATTCATTTCCACCATTGACATTATTGCCATTGTAGGCTTTGTAATTGCCATACTTTTCTTGCCAGAATCCTGTAAAGTCAATTGGATTGGATGCTGTACGATCTAGAGGAACAGCACATATGCCATTTACTTCTTCGATATCCTGTGCGATCTGTGCTTCACTAATAATAGAAATATCTCTCCTGTAAGTGTCATCTGGAAGATAGGCATCCCATAGCCCTTGCGTCGGTAACATGAATCCCCATCCAGCTTCATAGTCTGGATGATCTGCACATAGTCCTCTTACACCACACAACTGGATAATACCATTACCTTCTATACCTTCAAACCATCCCCAATCGCTAGGAAATAAATTAGTTCTTTGCAATTCGAACACAGCTTCTGGTGTATTCTTTACGCCAAAGTCATAAAGCGTCCCATAATCGTCATTAAGGATAAAAATTCCAGAATTTACAACTTCTCTGAATTGTGATGCCGCTCTGTCAAATAACACTGAATCATCATTAGCCATATCTGCCCAGTACAAGTACACTTTACCCAACAAGGCCTGTGCTGATCCTTTAGATGCTCTTCCTGCGTCACCAGATGATACAGATATAGGTAATATCTCAATGGCTTCTAACAAGTCCCTTTCTATAGCTGTAAATACTTCAGTCATTGTATTCCTCTGTATTGTTTCTGAGTCTGAAGGCGCCAGAACTCTATCAACAACTGGAATAGGACCAAAATATCTGAACAAACTAAAATGGTAATAAGCTCTAAGAAATTTGGCTTCCGCTTGGTAAAGATCCACCAAAGGTGAAGTAAAATCAGGCTCTTCTAATACAAGGTTAGCTCTGAATATACCAATATAATTTCTCCTGTAAATCGGCTGTGTTACCGCATTTGTGTTTGTATTGAGAAAATCATCAAATTCTTGCCAACCAGGTTGATCATTATTAGAGCTATCTCCACCAGCATGTGCATTATCAGATCTTATTTCTCCATACATCACTTCAGAAATCCAATGACCAAATGCATTGGTCCAACCTATAGGATCATAGGCAGCAACGAGGGCTGCAAAAACTTGTTCATCTGTTTGGTAAAAATTTTCGGATAGAAATTCATTAACTGGATCTACATCTAAACTGTCTGTAGAACAACCTAAACAAATGATAATTAGAAACGCGTAAAATATTTTATGTATTCGCATGTGATTATTTCTTAATTAAATTTAGAAAGTAACTCTAAGACCAGCTCCTAGTGTCCTGTTGGAAGGATAAAAGCCTTTGTCTATACCAGTATCTAATATTCCAGTGTCTGTGCCTATTTCAGGATCAAATCCTCGATATTCTGTCAACGTAAATAAATTGTTTCCAGACACATATAATCGTAATCCCTGGACACTTATTTTATTAAGTAAATCATGTGGAAGATTATATCCAATTTGTACATTTCTTAATCTCAAAAAAGAGCCATCTTCTACATAAAAGTCAGAAGGTCTCTGATTGTTATTAGCATCTAAAGAGCTTAATCTAGGTAAGCTCGCATCTGGATTTTCAGGTGTCCAACGATCTAGCCAAAAATCCTGATAGTTCGTGAAGGCTACATCAGATCTTTCGTAAGTTCTAAAGATATCATGACCTATCTGTGTTCCTAATACCGCATTGAAATCAAATCCACCCACACTTGCGTTTAGTGTAAAGCCAATTATATGATCTGGCCATGGACTTCCAATCGAAGTAATGTCATCAGTGTTGATTACATTATCGCCGTTGGTATCTACAAATATTAGGTCACCTGGCTGAGCATTAGGTTGTAAGAGATCTCCGTTGGTTCCAATATGAGAAAACACATCAGCTTGTGTCTGGAAAATTCCAGCTGTTTCAAGTCCCACAAAGTGCCCAACCGGAAAGCCTTCCGAAAATCGAGTTATAGCTTGATTTCTTACAGGCCAACTCCATCCATTAAAAAAGCCTGCTTCACCAGCGACTTCAATGACTTCATTACTGAAGGTTGTATAATTTAACCCAGCATTAAATCTAACATCACCAACATTAAACTTATAGTTGATACTGGCTTCAAAGCCTCTGTTTCTTATTTCTCCTAGGTTACTAATAGGATTATCCGTGGCTCCAAAAACACCAGGTATAATTTCTTGCTGTAATAAATCTTGAGTTACCTTTTGATACACATCGAATTCCGCTGTCAAAGCATCATCAAACATTCTCACCTCTACGCCAAAATCAATCTGATTACTAGCTTCCCACTTGATGTCAGGATTAGGAATGGTCGCTGGTGCAGATCCTTGACTCAAGCTACCACCAAAAGGAGCAGCGAAAGCATTTATTACTCTTGAAGCAAAGGCTAATGGTCTTATTCTATCATTTCCATTAAGCCCCCAACTTCCTCTGACTTTTAGGAAATTAACAGGTCCTAGATTAAAGAAATCTTCCTCTGACACTACCCATCCGGCTGAAAAAGAAGGAAAGTATGCTATCCTGTTATTGGCCCCAAAATTTGAAGATTGGTCTGATCTCAATGAAGCTGTAAAAAGATATTTACTATCATAATTATATAGAGCTCTACCATAAAAGGATCTTAATTTGTAAGGTACTCCTATACTTCCACTTGTCAAGTCTGTGGTGTCTTGACCCGCATCTAGTATTTGGAAATTAGGATCAAACTGTACTTCTAATGGAACGTTTTGCGAATTTCCATTTGCAAATTCACTATCACTCTGACGATAAGAAGTTCCTGCTACTATGTCTATATTATGTGCTCCAAAGGAATCGGTATAGTTACCGTATACTTCCCCTTGTAGGGTTTGGAAAAAGCCAAATCCTTGAGATACATCATTGGTTAAATTGGTAGCAGCTGGATGGAATTCGAATGTTGGTGTAAAGCTTATAAACTGGAACCATAGGTAATCTATACCTACATCACCTCTTATCCTAAATTTTTCCCATGGCTTTACTTCCAAAAACACATTACCTATAACCTGATCAGAGTGTCCATCATTATTGGCTATGAATATTCTGCTCAATGGATTAATAAATTCTTTTTGCACCCATCTTGACTGAGCAAAACCATATTGTCCTTCTGGATCATTAACCTGAGTGATTGGATCTAACGCAAAAGCATCTGATATGACAGTACCAAAGGCACTATTGACACCAAGGTTTTGATTATCTACTCTATTGATAAATAAGTTCTCACCAATAGTCAAAAAGTTGTTGAGTTCTTTCTGAGCATTAAGCCTTCCAGATAGTCTTCTATAGTTGGATTTCTCCTGACCTATCACACCCTCCTGGTCCCAATATTCAAGTGAAAGAAATATATTTTCGCCACTAGCGGAAAGCTTATGAGATCTCAATGGCCCATTGTTAAATATAGCATCCATCCAGTC
>CAZIMH010000256.1:0-4776 GCA_964540155.1 uncultured Saprospiraceae bacterium | reverse complement strand
GAACTCTAATGAATTATTCGCAGTTAAACTAAAAGAAAATCACACTACCTATTATGAATTGGACTAATCTAACTACTACAAATCAGATTTCTGAGTTGAAAGAATTATCTTTTGATAAGACTGTTGTCATATTTAAACATAGTACATCGTGCTATATAAGCTCAATGGTTCTAAAGCAGTTCGAAAAAGGATTTGATTGCGAACAAGTGGAGGGTAAATCAGCCTTTTATTTCCTGGACCTAATAAAATACAGACCAGTTTCTAACCTCATAGTCAGTGAATTTGGGATTAGGCATGAATCTCCACAAGTTTTAGTTATAAAAAATGGAGAAGTGACGCATCATAATTCTCACTCTAGCATACAATCTTCCCAAATACAACCTATGTTGGTATAGTAATATATGTTCGTATAGTATTAATTAAGGTTATGCTTCTTGCTAAAAATTTTGATTAGCGTTCCAGAGGTTACATTATCAGATAACTCCATTCCATTTACTATTGCGAGTTCATTTATGTCTCTATTGGATACCCCTAGATTTTGAAGTGCACTTTGCAGTGTTCCTGATCTTGGTACATTGACTACTTTAATTCTTGTAGGCTCTACATTTATTTTTGAATTGTCAGTCAAGTTGTCAAACCGCGTCATTGTCCGTTTGAAGGTATTTGAGTAACTATTGAAATCCGCAGCTTCACTAAGTCCATGAAAAACATAGATGAAGTTTTCTTTCTGTATAAGATAAGTCAGGACTCTAGGCCCTGCTACTTGTTGTCCATTCTGGTCTTGTCCACCTGCCACGTCAGACACCATAGCTATCGCTTGATAACTATTGACAGTTGTTCTCTGGGATTCTAAGACAGTCATGCTAAATTGTTCTACTACCGCTTGTGCTGAAGCATCTAAGGTGTTCTCAGGACTAAGTGTAAATATCATTAAGGCTTTTCCATCTTGAGGCGCCATCTGAACCTGCGATGGTGAATTCTGGTATTGCCAGCCTTGAGGTACAGGAAACTGGAACTTCAATTCTGGATGATAGAATATGTTGTTCTCGACATATCCTTGTCTTGGGTCTTCACCATATACCATCCCATCTATTCTCCTCAGGTATTCATTTCTATTAACTTTTAAATTACGAAGTCCTAAAGCTTGCTGGGTTGCTGTGGACATCTCATGTACTTTTTCGAATCGGTTGATTGGGTTAGGATGCGTAGAAAGAAATGTTGGAATTGACTGTCCGCCTTGATCCGATAGTCTGCTTAGTGTTTTGAAAAAATCAGCCATTTCATGTGAATCATATCCTATCTTAGTACTATATTCCACCCCTAACTCATCTGATTGGCTTTCATGATCCCTTCCAAATTTGAGGAATATTAGACCTAATCCTTGACCGGCTTCATTTGCAAGATTCCTAAATTTCTCACTTGCAATAACACCTCCAATAAAGATAGCTTGTCCCAGCATTTGCTGCGTTTGTTGTTTTGCTGAATGCCTGGCTGTAATATGTCCAATCTCATGGCCAAGAACCCCAGCAAATTCTGCTTCATTATTAAAATGTGCCATAATTCCTCTGGTGAAATAGACATACCCCCCTGGGACAGCGAAGGCATTCACTACTGGGCTATCTAATAATCTGAAGTTATATGTGAGATCAGGTAGATGCGAGATTTTTCCCATTGCTCTACCCTTCTCATTTATGAAGTCTTGTAATGACTGATCATCATATAGACCATAAGCTGCTATAATACTAGGGTCAGCTTGGTCACCCATTGATTGCTCCCCCGCTGAGGATAATAGTGAAAGTTCTTTTTTGCCTGTGACTGGGTTTCTAGAACAAGAACTAAACAAAGAGCAGACAAAAAATCCAAATAAGAGATAAAGAACAATTTTAAGCATTGAATTGTACATATACATTTAGTATTATTATGATTCTAGAAGGATTTATACATTTATATTGCGTCGATATTAGAACACCTATTGATGTATTAAAAAAATAAAAATATGGATTCATATCGTTATCTATATTTAACTTTATGATATTAACAATAATAAGCTGTTGAAAAGAAAAATCCCTTCTTTATTCACGACTATGAACTTGTGTTGTGGTTTTGCTGCCATTTTGGTGGCAGACTTACACATAAGTGCTATACTCCTGCTATTGGGGATGTTCTTCGATGTCATAGATGGTCTAGTAGCAAGGATGTTAAAAGTGCAGAGCCAATTTGGCAAAGAATTAGATTCATTGGCAGATTTGGTGAGTTTTGGTGTTGCACCAGCTTACTTGTATTCCTTGGTCTCACCAGTTGACCACTGGTCCATGTACATACCTTCTTTCTTTATACTTATAGGTAGTGCTCTAAGGCTAGCAATATTTAACTTAAGACCTTCCACCAAGTATTTCACCGGCCTACCTACACCAGCAAGTACATTTTTCCTCATAGGTCTATTTATAGGTGTTCGTTTTGATAGTGAAATCACAAATACGCTTATAGATTATCCTTCTATCTACGTTGGCATCCCTTTAATGATAATGATGCTCAATCTTAGCAAGTTAAAAATGTTCTCTTTCAAGCAATTAGGATCAAATATCAATTATAATATCTTCATCCTTTGCTGTCTTATCACTTTTGCATGCCTTACTTTTGTAAACTACAAACTGTCGATGCCTATAGGTGTGATTATTTACATACTCCTATCGATAGTCTATAGTGTAAAGTTTCAGAATAAAAGTGAAGTGTAATGGCTATAAGAATTACTGATGAGTGTATTAATTGTGGAGCATGTGAACCTGAATGTCCAAATAATGCCATATATGAAGGAGGTGTAGAATGGCGGATAGCCGATGGTACCTCATTGACAGGAGATTATAAGTTGGAATCTGGATTAATTGTGGATGCAAATGATTCTCAAAGTCCTTTAGACGATGATGTTTATTATATCTCTCCTGATAAGTGCACAGAATGTCAAGGATTTCATGAAGAGCCTCAGTGTGCGGCTGTATGTCCTGTAGATTGTTGTGTTCCAGATGAAGAACGCGTAGAAACCATAGAGCAACTACTTGCTAAAAAATCCAACCTTCATTTGTAAAACTTTAGTTCTGGTAGACTATCCTATAAGAGAATAGGAAACGCATATCTTTGTAGCCTACTATTGTAGGGCAACTAGCTACTTATAAATTAAACAATTCTCTCAGACAATTATATTCCTAACCAACCTTCGTATTCTTCATCTAGAAGAGAAAGGTTATTGTTAGCAACAACGTTGTTTTCTTGTTTTTTAAAGAGTCTTAGAATGTAATTCCAGAACTTTGACATGGGTAATAATTTGCTTGTACTTTAATAGACGAATTACTGTGCCAATTGGTTGGTCTCAAAACTTAACTTTAACATTTTGTAAAGAGACATACACTTTTAGCGTGGGTACTGCAAAAATATAGTAACTCTGTACGTTTCTCAACTTATATTAAAAAAAAATCTAATACATAATTCCTTTTTCTAAATAATTTTAGACCTTAGACTAATCAAGTATGAATTCACTGCCAATTATGTCACGAATTTTATTGTTTATAGTGCTGTCTTTTTGCCTTTTTCAATGCAAGCCAGCTTCAAATTCATCTGAGAAGTCTTATCAAGATGTAAGTCTAGAGATGGCTCATGAAAAACTAGCGACTGGCAAGAGCATATTTGTCGATGTTAGAACACCAGAAGAGATTGCAGAAGGAAAAATTAAGGGTGCCTTAGAAATAGATTATAAGTCCTCAGATTTTGAGGATAAAATATCAAAGCTGGACAAGAATAATGACTATGTCATTTATTGTAGAAGTGGTGGAAGAAGTAAGAGAGCGGCTGAAGTGATGCAAAAGCATGAATTCAAACAAGTCAGTAACATGCTAGGAGGATATGAGGCATGGAAATCAAAATATTCATCTAAATAAATATTCGGTAAACAGAAACTACTAAAATGAAAAAGATATTAATTCTAGGACTGTGTTTTGCTTTTAGCATAGGTATTACAAATGCCCAAAAGCTTGATTTCTGGTTAGATGCTGGCTTTAAAGTTCAGTATGGCTTTACAGCTTTGTTTAATTCCAATGCCACGACCACTAATCTCAATGGTGAAAGATGGGATAACACTTTAGCCTCAGGGGTCAAGGTAGGAGGAAAGATTGGTATCAACTTTAACTATACAGGAATAACAATAGATGTTCTATCAGGCACACATAGTGCAAGATTTCAGAGCTTAGGTGCTGGTGGAACAACTGAGCGAACAGACCAAATAGATGTAAGCGTTACAGATATATATTTACTCCTTAGGAATGCAAAGTATAAAGGGTATTTTGAAATAGGTCCTAAAATAACTCTTGTTGGAGATGTTAGAGATAACCTTGATACAAGAGATTTGAATTCCCTATATGAGAGTAACAATCTAGGCGCTGTGCTTGGATTTGGGACATACATATTAGGACCTGAAGATGGCAGGTTCAGTGGAATACTAGGATTCCGATTAGAATATGGTTTCCAAGATATAGTGAATGAAACAGGTCGAATAGAAGGTGCAAGAGTTCCTGTAAACTATGGCGGTGAAGCCGCAAGTACTAATCCAATATTTGTAGGTCTTGTTTTTGAAGCTAATTGGGGCTTGGGAGGCGTTGGCCAGGCAAGGTGTGGAGAGCGATCGAAGTTTATATGGTTCTAACTTCTTAGTATCGTCTAGTAAGAATTATTAAAAAAGAAAAATAGGCTGTCTTTCTTTAAAGGCAACCTATTTTTTATAACACCCTT
>CAZIMH010000255.1:0-4781 GCA_964540155.1 uncultured Saprospiraceae bacterium | reverse complement strand
GAGTTTACTACTGGATACTATCATGTAAAAATGATTTCTGGACAGAATGAGGTTACTAAAGCATTTAGTAAAATGTAAACAAGTAATTCAAGAATAAAAAAAGGGCAATCAAAATTATTTGATTGCCCTTTTTTGTTTTCTGCTTAGTTCTACTAAATATTTTGCATTGAATTTTTTACTTCTTGCTTAACATCATTTATTTCATTTATTATTCTTTCATGTTCGGACTCTAGATAATCCAATGTCTCTTGCTCGTCCTCAAGTAACTTATCAAACTTGAAAAAATTATCATCTATCTTCTGTTTTATTCTTGCCGTATAGCTATTCAGCTTTTCAGTAATTTCTTGCCTTATTCTATCTCGTCCATTATCCACCTCATTGTCATACCCTTTAAGAATCTTACTTCTATTAAGACCAACCGTCACCCCTGCAAAAACAAATCCGATAGCTGTTAGAATCCCTCCAGTCACATCTACCACCATCGTGTTAGTCAGTGTAGTAAGAACAATTCCTATAATAGCCATGCCACCGCCCTTAGCTAAGTTAGGTGCAATCTCATTAGCTCCTTGGATTAATTCGTTATCATAAAAATTTTCAGAGCTATTGAGGAATCCTGAGAAAGCTTGCTGCAAATCTCTAAGTACATTGGCACGGCGCTCAGCAATATCAGAGAATATTTCATGATCATCTTTTAGTATAGTCTCACTATTCTTAATCTTGGAATCTATTAACTTACCCATGCTCTGGATACTATCTGAAATATCTATAACACCATCTTGGAGTTTAGTCTTAAACTCTTTGTTCAAGTCAGTTTCTAGGCCAGTAGCAATAGACTCAAGCCATACTTTCGGAGAATCATTCTTTCCAAAGCGAGATGTAATAGAGCGCCGTAGCATTTTGAAGACACCACTTCCTTGTGTCAGCTCTTTTCTTTTCCGGCTGGTTATCCTATCATAGCTGGCTAAAAGATTCTCTACAAGGATAGAAACCTGTCTATTCGTCTTTGCTTCTTGATGGTCTAGCGTTTCTCTTATGTCATTTCGAAATCTCAGATCTGACTCAAATTGTTCCTTCCTCAATATGACACCCCTGTAAATCTTATCGTTAATATTAAGCGCTGTATCAGCATTATTTATAAGCTTGAGGTATGGGGCTTTACCGCCAGTGATATTATCATATATAAATTGTCTGACCGGTATAAATCCACTTTCTTGTTTCTCCCCACTTAATTCCATAAGTGCGCTGACAGGAAATACATTCGGAGATGAGATGCCGTTCTTTTCAGCATATTCCTTGACCCCATTGATATTTGTTATCAAGTCATCTGGCTGCATAAGGTCTTTCTGCTGAAGGATAAATATGATTTTCTTACGCCACTCATTCTTGATGAAATCAAAAAATTGCCATGCGGATTGTCGATATGGATTCTTAGATTCAAAAACAAAAACAATCAAATCTGAAGCTGGAATAAATTTCTCCGTAATTTCCTGATGATGGTCTACTATAGTATTCGTTCCAGGTGTGTCTACAATAGCGATATCTTTTAGAATCTCTACAGGCTGGGTAATTCTTTTTAGATATTGGTTAATGTCTGTAATAGATTCAGTCTCTCCATATACAATTTGTTGAATTGTATCAGTCATTGGGGACGCCGCCACTTTACAGATTTCTTTATCTGCATCCAACAAAGCATTGATAAAGCTTGATTTACCAGCTTTTACCTCACCGACTATGACAAACATAAAGGGATCGTCTATTCTATCTCTTATGTCACTGACTGTATTCTGCAGTTCATTATGACCTATCTTAACTGTAATGGCATGCAATGAATCCACTGCTTTCTCTAACCGCTTTCTAGATTCCTCTGATTGACTATCAATTAAGCTCTTCATATATCGTTCTTACATGTTATGACGCAAAATTTTACAAAAGTAATTTTAAGCCTTCACAATAACAGACCCTTCTGGACCTAAGTTAAATATCAAATCAAGAATACTGAGTCCATTCACAAAGCCAAATTTGGGCTCGAATACCTGATTATATTTAAGTATAGGCGCCTGCCAATCAACAGATTGCTTTCTCCAGTCAATAATAGTCACTTCAAAATCTCTGGTGTAAATGGTAGTATATGGCGGCAAGTTAATATTCAAACAATCACATATCCACTTTGTAGTCGCCATATTGAAATCAAACAGATGTGTATAGTTTGTCATTAATATAGACTCTATAACATCAATATAGAACTCAAAATATGGCGCAGACCCATAGGCTGTTTTTATGCTACGCAGATGTTGCACTTGCCAATCATGATGATAAGCGATTTTCACTTCTGAAATTGGGAGTGTAGTCTTTCCTTTAACTAATGGTATAGATAGATGCTGTGGTCCATTAGGTGAGAGTATCGTTGTCCTATTCCTAATACTTCGTTTCTGGAAATTTTCACAAGCCTCGATGGAAGACTGGTAATGATGTGCTAACCTGTAGTATTGTACAGGTCCAAAATAGCTGATGGGGAGGATGACTTTATCTTTTATCTTCACGGCTTAGGATAGCGAATATAGACTGAAATGAAATATCTGAATAAATACAAAGATAAAAGATGTGACCATCGTATTTATGAGTCTGTAGATTGGAGGCATAGTTTGCCAGAAGCTATTATAACAATTCCTGTGTATGATGAGCGGTGGGCATCTTTGCGACCAGTACTAGAAAGTCTAATCTTGGGTTGCAGCTCTCGCCATGCTGAGGTGCTTATCCTAGTCAATTATAAGACTACTGATCCGAATTCAGTTAAGAATGCTTCGCTGTCTATCTATAATGAGATAGAGGCATATATAAAGTCGAATGAAGAAACCAATATCCATCTGTATGTGGAAATAATAGAATTAAACAGTAAGAAAGCTGGGGTAGGGCTAGCAAGAAAGCTAATTATGGATGGTGCATATCTGCGATTTCTGGAAGCTAATACAAATGGAATTATTATATGCCTTGATGCTGACACAAAGGTCCAAGAGGGATATCTTGATGCTATCTTGCAATCATTTGAAGAGGACCCATGTTTTGAAGCGGGCTCTATTGATTTTGCTCACGACATAAATTCCGTATCTAACAGGCAGAGGGATGCTATCATATTCTACGAGGCACACCTTCGTTATTTCATAGGGATGCAAAGACATATCAGCCTACCATATGCCTACCAAACAGTGGGAAGTGCCATGGCTGTCAGAGCATTCGCTTATGCCAAAGAAGGTGGTATGCCAACTAAGCAAGCGGGAGAGGATTTCTACTTTCTTCATAAGTATTCCAAAACTTGGAACCTTAGAGACATCGCTGCTACTACCGTACTGCCTTCGTCCAGAGTATCACAAAGAGTACCCTTCGGAACTGGAAAAGCCATCCAACAATATATGAGTAGAGAAACCAATTCAGGAAAAAGTTATCATCCTGAAGCTTTTATGATATTAGGTAGGTTTCTCAGGAGAATTGAATTGACATTGGTCAATGAAGATGAGATGAAAGATTACTCAGTTGAATATCCAGCATCTCTTATTCAGTTCTTTAACAATATAGGATACCACAAGGAACTAAACTCGATTAAAAATTCTACCTCAGATAAACTAGGACGCATAAAGAAATGGTATACTTGGTTTGATGCATTTAGACTTATGAAATACCTACACCATATGCGCGACAGTGATTATCCAGATATGGATATAGAAGAATGCTTGGCTTATTATTTTAAATTAAAACAGACTAGAAATCCAATCAATAAAACAGAACAGCTTCAGCTTTTAAGAAAGGAATATCGTAGTGAGAATTACTTTTCTCAGTGGAGAGCTGATCTTATTTCAAGATTGTCTAACACCTCAGCTTCTTGATTCACCCACCATTCAAGTCTTGAATAAACCTGATCCTTCTCAAAATAATTAAGTGCCATCTTCACAAAGATGTGTCCATGTTTGGCTTCAGAGATCCATAGCATCTTATAGAATTTTCTTAATTTTTCTGAATCAACATTCTCAGCTACCAACCGGAATCTTTCAGCACCTCTTGTCTCTACTACGGAGGCTATGAGCAATCTATCTAAGAAGCGTTCTAACCGACCTGAATGGCATTTTTTGATCAGCGCTTTGACGTAGGGGTCTTCTCCAATACTATGATTTAAGGTCAGACCTCGTTCTGCAATCAACTGATACACTTGTTGGAAATGTTCTAATTCTTCTATCCCAGTTTCTATCAATTCTGGAATAATCTCTTTTCTGTCCGGATACTTAGCTACAAAACTCATGGCCATAGCAGAAGCCTTGCGTTCACAGTCCGCATGATCTTGTAGAAAACTATCAAAATCAGATAATACGGCATCCAGCCATACCTGCTTGCTTTCGGAAGCAAGATCAAGATTCAACTTCATAATTTGGCTTAGAAGATGTAGACTAGTATTATCTAGTCATAAAGATGATATATATCAACACTAGCAATATCAGAGTAACTGCTATAATGATACTGAAGATTTTCTTCTCTTGCTTTTTTGACGCTATTTCCTCTAGCTGCTTTTTTTTAGATTTTCTACGCTTACCCATACTGCTTATTATTTGGACTAATATAGTAAAGTCGTCTTTAAAAGACCAAAAATTAATGGTTTTAGGCTCATTTACCAATGTCTAATTTTGTGCTCATAATAGGACGTGATCACCTCATCTACCATGATATCTCTAGGTCTTATAGGTTTTTTGAGCTGTATACCTTCTAGAGTCCTACACCTAGATAAAGCAACATATGTC
>CAZIMH010000254.1:0-4803 GCA_964540155.1 uncultured Saprospiraceae bacterium | reverse complement strand
GTCGTCGGCGTGGTTGTACCATTTGTTTCCTGTATCATATTCTTTTGGCAGGCTAGTGAAAAAATAGTTAAGACAAGTACAAGCATAGTATTCGACAATTTCATTTCAAGTAGTATTAAAGACCTAAAGTTAACATCTAAAAAGAAATTCCATCAATACTTTATCTACAAAGATCTTCTCTACCTTGACTCTTATTATCAAGCAAATTGTCTTTGGAGAACATATAACCTTGACTGATGGAAAAATTAATTTCATATATTTACTTTCAAACAGCAACCAAATCAGATGCCAACTTCTTTATTGAAAATATTGCACTCCGCTGTACTCTGCTTGTGTTTTCTAACTACTATAGAAGCTCAAGTTCCTGAGAATTTTGAGTTTTTAGACCATAAGGAAAAGTGCAATAGTACTGAAGCTTCAGTTGTTCTACAGGATGGCATTCTCTATGCTTCTAAAAATCTTTACTTTTCTTCGTTTGGCATATTTAAGGCAAATTTTGACAATAGTCTAGACACTTTATACACCTCGAATTTGGGTCCTAATATTAGCCTTAAGCAACCGAATGATAGCACCTCAGTATTCGTGCTGACACAATTCAGAGGCTATGATTATGGCACTACAGGATTTGAAATAGTCACCATTATAAATGGTAAGTTAGATACTGTTTATTCATTTGGAGAAGGATTTCTTGTATATGATGCCCTAATCGCATCAGACGAATTTGCTTGGTTTTTGGAAAATGACCATAATGACTTATTTCTAAATAAGATTATTAGAAGTTATGGCGTTGTAGGAAAAAAAATCCCAGTAGATCCTTCTTTCCGCTATATCTCTAGTCACAATGAAAATTTATATTTAATTGGAGGTAACAGTGTCGGTCAAGTTGTTGAAGATACTGTTAGTCTTCTATTAGAATTCGATGATATAATTCTTGACCTACATTCTACAGAAACTCAGAACTACATATTGACTTCAGGTAAGATTTTCAAATTGGATAGAAACTTTCAAAATGTAAGTTTGTTTGCTGAAATAGATAACAAGGTTCAAAGCTTCAGAAAAATACTCATCCAAGAAAATAAGGTAATCACTTTAGAAACAACAAATCAGGCTACAACAGTATCATCCTTAAATACATCAACAGATAGTATACAAACCTGGGAAATATCAGATTCTCTAGTGACGGAACTAATACAATTTAGTGACACAAGTACTGTAATTGCAGGCAATAGTAATTGCCAATCTTATCTAAGGCAGGTAAATCTTGATAAGCAAATTCCAAACGAATACACTAGAACAGATGTAAGTATAAATACCTTTATACTAAATCAAGTAAATTCTTCAAATCAGTATGATGTTTTAATTCGAATTGAAAATCATGGTGTGGATCCTATAATCACTGATTTATACTCTTCCTCATTTAACTTAAGTAATTCTTTTGACCTTGATTCGTATTTGGATTATGATGTTTTAGATCCGCTTAATCCAGGAGAAACCAGGTTAATAAGAGATAGAACAATCATTTCGACCAATGATGATCTAAGCCAAATCAGCATGAGTTTGACAGGAGCAAATAATCGACTAAATCTAAACGAACAAAATTTAACCGCAACCTTTTTCTCTGCTACAGATGACCTCAATGAATCTTCTAATATTGCAATTTATCCCAATCCAAGTTCTGGTATCATCAATCTAAATGCTGCAACTAATCTTTCATCTGCATCCGTATATAATCAATCGGGTCATCTTGTGTACTACGAATTTCAAAAAGATAATCTTACTCAGTTAAATTTGAAGCATCTAGAATCAGGCATCTACTACTTGCATCTACTTGGAAAATCAAATCAACTAAGTACACATAAGATTGTGATTGGAAAATAATCCTTAACATGCCTAGCATGAAGACCACGCTACCTACATATATTAATTGCATTCCAGTAGGTGTATAGATATAATAAAAATCTATCAATCCAGTATATCCAATAAATCTTGCCTGCCTAGACGCTTGTTACTTGCATCAGATAGAATATCATCATTGAGCAACTTTTTTCGATTCTGCAACTTTTGGATTTTCTCTTCTATACTATTCTTGGAGATAAATTTGACAACATGCACTTGCTGCTTCTGTCCTATTCTATGTGCTCTAGCAATGGCTTGTTCTTCTATAAATGGATTCCACCAAGGGTCTAAGATAAATACATACTCAGCAGCGGTCAAATTGAGACCAGCGCCTCCGGCTTTGATAGAGATGAGAAATATTTTCTTGTCCTCATTATTTTGAAATTGCTTGACCACCTTCTCTCTGTCCTTCTGTCTCATGGACCCAGTCAGCATCAGATAAGATAGGTTCTCTTTATTCAAGTCTTCTGCTACCAAATCAAGTAAGCTAGTGAACGAACTGAATACCAAAATCTTTTTTCCACTCAGCACCAACTCCCTTAACTTATTCAGCACTAATTCCATTTTTCCCGAACCATGCGCCCAATCCTTGTCGTAGAGACGTGGATGATTAGCAATCTGCCTCAGAAACAATATCTCCTTAAATACATGGATATGAAATTCTCTGTCAGACTCATCTAAATTTAAAATCAGATTCCTAGCGGCACTTTTTCTCTCCTCAAACAATCTTTCTTGCTCTGGCGTCATATCCACCATGAGACTTTGCACAAGCTTCTCTGGTAACTCTGGAGCCACCTCATACTTGGTTCGTCTTAGCAAAAATGGGTCTACAATTTTTTTCAATTCTAATATCGCCCCTTCATCTCTGTCCTTCTCTATAGGCTGCTTGAAGTTGGACTTAAAAAAATCATAACTTCCCAGAAGTTCAGGATTGATAAATTCCATCTGTGACCATAAGTCCGAGAGCGAATTTTCTATAGGCGTACCCGACAAGGATATCTTACTTTCAGCTGTCAATTCTGACAATGCCTTAAATACCTTAGAATTTCTATTCTTGATATACTGACTCTCGTCTAAGACGATGTAACTCCATGATATCTGACCCAAGATATCTTTATCGCGCAGTGCGGTCTGGTAGGTCGTTAATACCACATCAAAGGAGTCCAATATCATTCCGCCCGCTTTTCTTTGAGTACCAACATAGGCCGCGACTATGAGGTCAGGTGCAAACTTCGAAATTTCTTCTCTCCAATTAAATACCAAAGAAGCGGGCACAACAACAAGTGCATTAAGGTTACTACTGGATGTGCTATCCGAACCAAACATAGACATCTGGCCAGTAAGCGCATTATCCTGTTTTGCTTCTTCCTTCAACTCTTCTTTGGCGGCAAGCAAAGCTGCTATAACCTGCAGGGTCTTACCTAATCCCATATCATCTGCCAGACAAGCACCAAGACCATTATATCTTAGCTTTCTCAGCCACTGGACCCCCTCTAGCTGATAAGGCCTGAGTTCAGCATTGAGTCTAGGACTGGGTAGGTATTCTACTGCAGCGTCTTCAATATCTATCTGCTTGACAGAGGTCTGTCTGTCTTCATCTCCTCCATCTAATTCTTCTACTAATCCTAGATATTTCTTAGATAATTTAAATCTATTATTAGCTGATTGTCCGTATTTAGCCAGGGAGGCATACTTCGTCATCCATGTTTGTGGGATGATAAAGTAACTACCATCTTGTAACTTATACATGGGATCTTCGTCACGGATATTCTGTATAAGGTTTTTGAATGGTATGTCCACCTTCCCCAATCGCACATATCCTTGTATGTCAAACCAATCATTATCTGCCAAATAATTAACTTGAATTTGTGGCTGATTAAGGTCGACTAGTTTATCACCCAGCTTAATACCACCCATCTCTATGCCACACGCATCCTTTAGCGCTTCCTTATTTTCCCTCATCCATTGGAGTACTGCATCTCTAGTAGCTACACTGACATTGAAAGTACCACTATCAGTAGCATTGAGACCTAAGCCATGCAGTTTACTGACCAAGGCGGTTTCTCCTTTAGCATCTCGTTCCTGAAGCGTGATAACAATATCATCTCCAGACCCAAAGTCAATCATGGTTTTATTCATCTGACTATTGCCATGAGAAAATCTATGCGCTTCGTAGACAAACCACAATCTCAATTCCATACACCCAGAAAAGAGATTCTCTATAAGTCTAAATTCAGATTGTACTAACTTCTGCTTCTTGACAATATCGAAGCCTACTGGAATCACCTTAAACAGTGGGACTATGTCCATAACAACTTTCTCAAAGTAAGTTCTGACGGAACGGGCTGGTATCTGAATAGTCGATTTAGATAAGAACGGTTTTAATTTATTTCCATTTAAAGCACCAATCTGATGCAGCGTATTGCCCAAGCTAATCCACCCAGGTTTATTAGCCAATATCTTTACTGCCAATTTATTGGGGTAATATTGAACACCAGTTTTTTCTAACAACAAAGAATAAGCTACACCTTGCGCATGCTTTTCAAATTTTAGTTGGGGTGTACAATTCCACTCTTCAAAATGACATCTAAAGTCCTCTCCTCTGCCTTTTCTATCTAGACCAATTGTTACAGGGTATTCATTCTCTTGGCATATTATCAGCAGATCATTGATGCGTTTGGAGATGAGCTTTTGACACAACTTCATAATCTCTCTATCTTGTGCTATAGCTGCAAAATCAAACTTACGCTTTCCTTTAGGCCTGAATTTCTTCGCCAGCATCGGTTCTGACAACTCCACACAGATGGCTATAGCCTTCTCATGAGGACAGTCCAGATAACTGACCGAACTTAAGCCCTCCATGGTTGTAGGTGTAGCCTTCTTATAGTACAGGCCTAATCGGCCCTC
>CAZIMH010000253.1:0-4811 GCA_964540155.1 uncultured Saprospiraceae bacterium | reverse complement strand
TATACCTAATTTGTGAACACAATATAGAGTTCTATATTTACTAATTAAGATATCACTAAGATTCTGAGCAACTTTTCAGTATCTGTAGTCCTATAAAACCTAGAAATGAATAATTACTATCTAAAGACAGTAAAACATACATTTACAGCCATATTGATAATGGTATCTATTAGTGCTTTTGCGCAGCCATTTAATGATGTTTGCCAATCTGCATTTAACATTCCATCAGTCGATAATTATTGTTCACAACCATTAGAATTCACTAATGTTGGTGCCACGGCCGATCCAGGACTTCCACTTGCAGGTACTGCACAAGGATGTTTTATAAATCACACCAATGGTATTTGGTTTACATTCAGACCATTTGAGTCTGCAGCAAGAATCAATGTATTTACAGGATTAGATGATAACCTTGGCTTCGACATAAAGCTTACCCTCTTCGAAGGGAGCTGTAACAATCTTACCTTTTTTGATTGTTCCCCCGGGGCGATTAGCGATGTGGAATACCTTGTAAATGGACTTACATTAGGTCAGACTTACTTCCTTTTGATAGAATCTGAAAATATAGAGAGCGCCTTCCAGCTTTGTATAGATGAATTCTTTTCTCCTCCTGACCCACAAGCAGACTGCCCTGAAGCTGTTGTCCTATGTGACATGTCTGGTTTTAGTGTCGGTAATCTCTCAGATGCTGGAGACATAATAGATGAGCTGACTGGCCCATGTGTAGCTGATGGTCAGCAGTTTGAGCAAGCCTCTACCTGGTACACATGGGTGGCGGATGACTCAGGCACATTAACTTTTACTATTACGCCTACCAATCCTATAGATCCAGAGGAAGACTTAGACTTTGTGTTATACAGACTCCCTGGTGGATTGGGTGATTGCGCTAACCGTGAAGCCATAAGGTGTATGCTTTCTGGAGAACAAGGTACTAATGACCCCAATACCAATCTTAGTTTGCCATGCTTTGGACCTACGGGCTTGAGAGAAGGAGAAACCGACGTCAATGAATTTGCAGGATGTTCTCCGGGTGATAATAACTTTCTTGCGCCTGTAGATATGGTTTCGGGTGAAGCATATGCGCTGATTGTCAATAACTTTAGTCGTAGTGGATTTGGATTTGATATCGAATTTGGAGGCACAGGCAGCTTTTTGGGACCACAACTTGACTTTGCTTTTGAGACCTTAGGCAATGTCATAGAATGTGACAAGCTTGTTGAGTTTACAGATATGTCTTTCTCAGACACGGATCCTATAACCTCAATCGTATGGAATTTTGGAGAGGGTGCAAATCCACAAATAGAATCAGGACCAGGACCTATATTGACCGAATACGAAAGTTTTGGAAATAAATTGATCAATCTGATTGTAGAAACTACACGTGGCTGTATTGTCAATGAAACATTTGAAGTATTTGTAGAATCTTGTTGTGAAGATTTACCTCAAGATTTGGAGATTGCTGTGCAGTCAACTGATATCTTATGTGCAGGAGAAGAAACTGGAGAAATTTTAGCAAGCGGTGTGGCTGGTAATCCCGATTTCTTATTTAGTATAAACGGAGGAGACCTCTCGCCTAATACCATATTTAATCAATTACCTGCTGGACAATTTAGTTTACAAGTTACTGATATAAAAGGCTGCACTGCTGATACTGTGATTACAATAGAAGAGCCAGACCCAATCTTAGTAGACGCAGGATTTGACATAGAAGTGGACCTTGGATTTTCAGATACATTAGATGTGACCTTTACGGCTGGGGTAGGAGACATAACTTATACCTGGATTCCTGAAGAAGGTCTAGAGTGTCCCGGTTCAGATGCAGTAGACTGTCCTAATCCTATTGTGACTTCCCCTGGTACAACCACATACACAGTGATTGTGACTGATGAAAATGGATGTAGTGCCGAAGATCGTGTTACCGTTGCCACCAATATAGTTAGACCCGTTTTCCGTCCTAATGTCATTACCCCCAACTCACAAGATGATAACAGCATTTTCGTTCTGGGATTTGGACGACAAGTAGAAAGAGTCGTGACTTTTAATATCTATGACAGATGGGGTGGCCTCATATACACAGATGCAGATATTGGAATCACCGCCGACAACCTTATGGAAAGAGGGTGGAATGGAAGATTTGGGGCAGGTCTTGGCACTAGCAGTACCAGACAAGTCAACCCAGGTGTCTTTGCATGGTATGCCGAAGTTCTATTTATAGACGGAGTCGTGCAAGCAATCTCAGGTGATGTCACTGTCATTAAATAACAAATTGTTCTTTTGAGATACCTCCTTATTTCTATATGCAGTCTTTTCATTTGGTCTTGTGCTCAAGACAGTCAAACTAATGGCTCCTTCTCTACTAAGAAAGATGTCCTGACAGAAATAGCTAGAGATGTAGAAATTCTATACTCTGATTCAGCTGATGTGAAAGTGAGAATCCTTGCTCCTACCATGAAGAGGTACAGCCTGAAAAGCGAATCATATGATGAGTTTCCTGATGGTCTTAGGGTAGAATTCCTTAATGATAAGAAACAACCTGGTAGTTGGCTGATAGCTGACTATGCCATTAGAAAAGATAAGGAGAAGAAAATATATGTGGAAAGCAATGTCCTTCTCCGCAATAAAAAGAATGACAAACTAGTCACAGAAGCTTTAGTATGGGACGAAGGAGAAGAAGAGATCTATACGTCCAGGCCAGTTAAAATATCCCAGCCATCTAAAGGGGATACCTTATATGGGCATGGTTTCAAAGCAGATCAGGAGTTTACAAGATTTGAAATCAAAAAACAGTTTTCTGCCATTAAGAATGATTCTGAAATTGCCAAGGATTTCGATAATTAGGAAATACAATCTAAATCTCTTTCTAAAAGTGCTACTTTCACCTCCTGTAAATATGATGCAGCTATGATAAAAGTGGTCAACAAAGTCAAGTTTCTTAAAAAAGCCAGTGGAGGTATCCTTAGGGAAAGTCAACTCAGTGCCAACATCCAAGGCCAGCTCAAAAAGAAAATCTCCAAGGTGAAAAAACTAAAGACCTCTGCAGATATAACAGTGACTATCACTGGTAGCTATAAAGAATACACCATAGAGATAGAACCTAAAGATGCGAAGTTGGCCTCTAAGATTACTGGCATGCTGAAGAAACGCGACTAAGTTCAGAAAGCACTTTCTCTACTCCAAACTATTCATACTCAGTTAGTTAATTTCATTATAAATGGAACTATCTCAGTAACCTCGAGCCTGTCTCATCCATCATTGTATAAAGGATTTAAGATTTTATCACCTTATAAATACAATGGCTTATGAAAAAGATTCTCTACACACTCGGACTTATTTCCATCCTAGCTTCTTGTAGATCAATCAATAAGATGATAGACAAAGGCGACTACGATGGCGCATTCGAATTTGCGGTTAACAAATTAGAAAGCAAAAGGAAGAAAAAAACAGATCATGTCATGGGGTTGGAAAAAGCACTCCGTGAACTGAACCAACGGGATCTGGATAAAATTTCCTCCCTTAATGAAAATCCTAGTCCTAGAAATTGGGACAGAGTAGAACAGGTAGCTCAAATTATCACTAGGAGACAAACGCTGTTAGATCCACTACTTCCCCTAGTCAGTAAAGAAGGATATGAAGCACACTTTGAATTTGTGGACACTGAAGCTATCATAACTTCAGCTCGTCTTGCGGGTGCAGAATACTACTACAACTTAGGAAAAAAGGTGCTAGAAGAAGCTAAAACCAATAACAATAAGCGGTTAGCTAAGACTGCGTACAAAAACTTCAATCAAGTCTCTGATAGAGCCGTGAATTACAAAAACACAAATGAAATGAGGCATGAAGCACATCAGCTGGGCATTATGCATCATCTCATAAGGATAGAAAATTCTATCGGTTCATATGTCCCTGCTCGCTTGCTTGATGAATTGGATTATCTGGATGTATCTCAAATGGATAATTTCTGGAACAAGTACTATCTGACTTCACCAGATGACCTGATGCTAGACAGAGCTATAACACTAGACGTAAGAGAATTAATTATAGATCCAGAAAGAGAAATAGTAACCTATCACACAGATAGAGCAAGGGTAAAGGATGGCTACAGATATCTCAAGGATAAAAAAGGCAAAATACTAAAGGATACCTTAGGCAATAAACTAAAAGAGCCGAAGTATAAAGATGTCATTGCAGAGATAACTGAAGTGTATAGAGAAAAGTTTTTAATCCTTCATTCTGAATATAGAGTGACTGATAACAAAACTAATCAGACTGTCAGCAGTCGACCTTTATCTATAGAGATTGCATTCGAAGATAAGTCAAGTTCATTTATCGGAGACAGGCGAGCTATCTGCGATAAAGGACATGGCGGGTGGAAGGAATATCCGGCGGCATTTCCAAGTGATGAATTTATGATATCAGATGCTGTAGGTCAGCTAAAGCTTGATTTCAAACATGCACTTAACGAGATTTAATCTCCTTAAAGAAATAAGATATTGTAATGACAGGGCAATGTCAGTTAGACCTCCCAGCTATATAGCTAGGGAGGTTTTTTACTTTAGCCTATGCCTGGGCAGTTGGCGTGAAATTGAGCGGTGGATATGGATTTTGTTTGCCGATAGTAATTGCGCCAAATTGCTTTTCATACTTTACTACATTGTCTTGAAGGGCACCGAGTAATCTCTTAGCATGTTGTGGTGTGAGTATGACTCTGGACTTCACTTTCGCTTTAGGTACATTAGGCACCATCCTGATAAAGTCTACCACAAACTCAGATTGTGAGTGTGAGATAATCGCCAGGTTTGCATATACTCCCT
>CAZIMH010000252.1:0-4862 GCA_964540155.1 uncultured Saprospiraceae bacterium | reverse complement strand
AAGAGGAAGACTAGGAGTCGCCAGCCAGTTCAAGCCATTCACTAATGAATTGGGCAATGTGTTGATCTCGGCGGGAGAGCTAGGCTATCGAGGAAATAGAGTATCTATTGATGCTTCCATCCAATTTAGAAGTGAAGATGAAGGCTATGTGCCATATCTTGCCTTGACTGAAGGAAGAGACTTGTTTCTAAACAATGAAGTATCCTTAACTAGAGTAATTTTAACAGTAGGCTTTAAGTTATATTAAGATCTCTATAATAAAATTCATATTTTGGTTTCTGCAAAACGACGGAAACAACTATGGATTTTAGAACAGAATGGTGGAGTAAGGTAATGGTACTGTTAATGGTAGCTATTGCTGTTATCATTTTTCCTTGGATGATGCCTGAGGCATGGACAGCTAAATCAACCTTAGGCTACGGCGCATATATAGTGGGTTATCCACTTCTTCTAATTGCTTTAGCAACGATTCCTGTCTACATATTTTGTTTGATAAGAAAGATAATGCCTGATTTGGATTATTCTATATGGCTCGCCTTTGGAATAATGTTGTATCAACTTATTGTCTTTTTTGTTTAATCAGAAACTAATAAAGACCCAAAATCGTTGAAAAAGAGGACCCCTAACAACAAACGATAGTAACAAACATGTACGGTAGAAGACAACAGCAATACGGAAGAGGCGGAAGAAGTAGCGGCGGCAGTGGTAGATTTAAGCTGATGCTAATCATTGGCTTAGGGATGGCAGCTTTCCAAGGGATAAAATTCATGACGAATACCCAGCTGAATCCATTGACTGGAGAAAACCAGAGAATCGCATGGACGCCTTCCGAAGAGGTCCAGCTAGGACTCCAATCTGTCAATCAAATGGCTGCTCAGCACGGTGGCCTACATCCAGATGCACAAGCCCAGGAATTTGTAGATAGGGTAGGAGAGAAACTGGTAAGAAATACAATCGCCTCTGAGTCCGAATATCCTTATGATTTTCACCTGCTTGCTGACGAACAGACAGTCAATGCCTTTGCCTTACCAGGCGGACAATGTTTTATAACAGCAGCGCTTTTTTCTCAGCTCCAGAATGAAGATCAGTTGGCTGGGGTATTAGGCCATGAGATAGGGCATGTTATACATAGGCATGGTGGAGAGCGGATGGCAAGCCAAAACTTCATCCAAGGTATGGTGCAGAGTGTTATGATTATGTTTGGAGGGGATTATTCTATGATGAATATCGCGAGTATGGTAGGCCAGTATGCCAGTATGAAATATGGTAGAGACCAGGAATTAGAATCTGATGATTGGGGCATACGTCTGATGATGGAAGCAGGTTATGACCCACTACAAATGATAGATGTCATGGATATTCTAGAGAAAGCTAGCGGGGGAGGAGGTAAAGTACCTGAGTTTCAGAGTACACATCCGAGTCCTGATAATAGAAGACAGAAAATAAAAGAAAGCATAGAAAAATACAATGCAATACAATAAGCAAAATTGCACTTGCAGCTTCATTAATACTAAATAAACAAACTTCTTATTATGAGAAATTTTATGAAATCGAATAACCCCATGTTAAGCGATAAAACGATTGCTAAAGCAAAAGCAATCAGTGTAGACAGAGGAAGGACTGGTGGTCCAATATACGATGACGAGTCCACAACAATGACCGTCAGTGGCGCGGTTACTAAAACAATGATTTTGGTATCTATCATGATGGTATCTACCTTCTTTAGCTACATGTTCCCAATGCAGATTTTTATGCCCGTAGGTGCTTTGGGTGGCGCAGCTGTCTTTATGCTGACTAGCTTCAAGCCTCATTTGGCGCCAATGACTGGACCGATATATGCCTTACTTAAAGGACTGTTTGTAGGTACTATCTCTGCAGCTTACGCTTTCATGTATCAAGGTATTATATTCCAAGCCTTAAGTCTGACGATGTCTGTACTAATGGTGATGTTGATAATACATAAGTCTGGCTTGATCCCTGTGACAAAAAAGTTTAGAAGAGGTGTTACGATGGCTGTTGGTGCAATCATGATAGTCTACCTAATAAGTTGGATAGGCCATTTTGTAGGATTTCAGGTTCCATTTATACACGAGAGTGGACCGATGGGGATTGGAATTACAGTCGTTATAATCGGCGTGGCATCTTTAAATCTCTTATTAGACTTCGATAATTTCGAAAAAGGAGAGCAGGGTAAAATCGCAAAACATTATGAGTGGTACTTCGGTATGGGACTCCTATTTACACTGGTATGGTTGTATGTAGAATTCCTTAGATTGCTAAGCAAACTACAGAGCGACTAAGACTCGTTTACTAATACAAAATATAATCAGACCAGGAGTACAAAAGGAAGTCACTTTTTCTCCTGGTCTTTTTTTGTAAAGTACTTTCCCATTTCATAACAAATGGATGCATGATACTTTTATATAACTATATCTTTGTATTACCCACTTGTTATAAGGTTAATTGCCTTCCCACTTTATACCCACACCACCACTTTTATATCCACACTATTGTACCCTTAAAGTTATATTGTCTGTATAGCAGTATGTTATTGCAGAATATTTAATGTCGCTTTAAAAAATCAATTGATATGAAAGTACTACTCCAAACCTTCATGTGTGCCTGTATTTGTATTGTTTTTCTCCAGAGTGTAAGTGCTCAGGAAACATATGAGGTAACCCCAGATGTTCTAGTAGAATCTAAAGACTTAAAAATATCCCTTGTCTCTAATGAACATGAACATAAGTTTCTCTCTGCAAAGTTTGAGAGCGATGGCGAAAATCTTGTTATCAATACCTTCGACGTCATTAGAACGATACTTTTTTATAATGAGAAAAACGACCTTGAAATGGTCGTCCCAGTGAATGCTGATAATGTTATAATAGGACGTAACATGTTTGAGCAAGAATTGTACAGGATAGAATTCCAATTTGAAGATAATGCAGAAATGGTGACAGCGACCTTAGCTACGAAATAATAAACCCCAATTCTTTTCCACGTATATTTTTTGGATAAAGGCTGCAGAATTCTGTAGCCTTTACTTATGCTGCTTATATTGATTACTGAGTGAGTATTCCTTTTAGAATAGCCAACGTAATCTCATAAGTAGGCTTCACACCGCCCACACCTAGACCGCCACTAGCCAAGGTGCTTCCCGTTTCTAAAGGATTATCAGAAGCATAATAAGCATATCTCAATTTGACTTTCTTAGAGATGCTTTGTCTAATCATAGAGGCGGCTTGTATCGCTTTTTGGTAGTGAGCACCTTCCATTTCTAGACCAGATACCTTCCACGATGAGAGGTGAAAGTATCTCAGTATATCTTTATTCTGTAGAGAGGTACCTAGTACGGTAATCATTGGCCCAGCATACACTTGCGAACCAGAGTCCTCAAATTCACTTGCTGTAAGCTGATTTTTGAAAGGATAGTTATCTGTCGTCCCTTCGAATATGTGTGCATTAGGCACCATAATATCCCCTTTCTGACCCTCAAGAATACCTGCCTTACCCATGATGTTAATCGACTTCACATTTAATGGTATTTTTTCATCGCCCTTTTCATATGGTTTAAGCAATTCATCCATGCATTCAAACGCCTGTTCTCCGAAAGCATAATCCATCACTATCAGCACCTTCTTTCTTTGGATTTTGGATTGGAATTGTTTTTTAATTTTTGTTGGGAGATCGATGTCATTGACTTCAGCTAGGTCAAAAATTTGCACAGTGATGTTAGAACCCGTATTGTCTTTGAGTTCACTCATGCCATTCTTAAGTGCGAATTTTGCAACCTTGTTATTTTGAGTTCCTTTCTTGTCTTGAGATAGGGTTTTAACAATATTCTCGAAGGAAGATTTCTTTGATTTAGTATTGATTACCTCTTTGGCAAAGAGAGAATTTTTCACACTATGTAGGTTGGCGCTGATAATATGCAGTTCTCTGTCCAGCAGCCCGCGCTCCTCGAGATGGACTTTAATGTTATGTGCCCAGTATGCGCCGAAAATATGCATGCCTACAACATCACGCAGATTAGATGAGAAAGATATCTCTCTATCATTCTTTTCTTTTCGTTCTGCAATACTGTGATAGCCTAGCCAGTAGACGATATTAAATAAGGAATTGACACCCGCCGCCTGGTCAAATTTCTTGACAGCTGTCGCGGTCTCTTTGTAAGTTCTTCCTAACAAAGTGCTTATATACGTTATACCGACTTTAAGATTAAACTTTTTCTTTGCCTGAATCTTATCCACAATTTCCTTGAGTAAGAGCCATTCCCTTCTTTCATTACCACGATTATCGAGTGCATGCCTCTGAATCTTTTCCGCTTCTATGTATAAGAAGGTCAAGTGGGTCAGGACATCATATATATCACTTCTGCCTCTGCTCATCTCTATATACATCTGCTCATCATCTATTCTATAGCAATCTCGTCGCCTCTTAGCAGGTACAATGGATTTGAAGGCAGATTTCTCATATCCTTCTCTGCTTATCAGTTTGACATAGCGACATTCTTCTATGCCCTGAGGTAATCTTTGGAATATATAGATTAGCCCATTGAGTTCTACGCGTTCTGGGTCAGCGATAGAGCCATATATTTCTGGTTTGAGATTGAGTAAGGCATCCATAATGGCTTCTCCTGAAGCGCCTAGCGGCTTATATGATCCCCTAATAAATAAATGACGCATCGCGATATAGAGTCGCTGGATGGCTGCTCTGGAAATCTGAGCTTGACTTATCTGTGTGATGGGGTCTTTCATATATTCCAAGTTTAAAGTATATCAGTTCAAATATTGAACCAAGTGTATTGCAGGCAGGGTTAATACGCTTCCTCCATTGTAGTTGAGCTGTTAATATATGTACAATAT
>CAZIMH010000251.1:0-4912 GCA_964540155.1 uncultured Saprospiraceae bacterium | reverse complement strand
ATCTATTAGAAACCATTATCTACTTCCCAGTAGAAAAATATGGTCAAAAGAAAGTTAAACAGATTAAAACACCTCTTATTACGTTTCCTAAAAATCAAATGCAACTTCCATTTACAGCACTCTTTAAAAAGGCTGAGATAAACTGGTCGCGATCCGACAACTTCAAAAAAGAACAATGGGGTAAATTAATAGAGAGTTCTTCCATAGGAGCGATTCAGGCTATAACTGAAAAGCCCTGTATTATATTTAATGACTCCACCTTTCTTAACGATTACAAAATTCTAGTAAATGAAGCCATTAAAGTAGCGCTGTCAGAAAACATAAACTTCGAAAAGGAATTTGAAAATACGCTAATAGAAAACCTGCTTAAGTATCCATCATCCAAGGGCTCGTCTATGTTGTATGATAAACTTAATGGAAGGACGCTTGAGTTGGATGCAAAAATGGGAGCCATTATAAGTATAGCCAAAAAGAATGGCGTAGCAGCACCTCTTTCAAATGAATACTTTGAAAACTTACTAACTTACAATAGAACGAAGACACCCAATTCTGATTAGATTGCAATGCAGATGTTAAAGTCAATTGATTATAACTGACCACACCAAAACTTCCTCTCAAAAATTATTGTAGTTTAGTTTTCTAGAATTTGATTCTTATGTCAAGATATATACTTCAACTATTATTAAGCACATTCATAGTAGGCAATGTAGCCATAGTGGATACAACCGCTCAGACCAAAACTATTAGCCAAACCGACAAATTAAATATGATGCAGGACAAGGATACAGCTAGTTCAAAAACCAATATATCTACATTTCTAACTTTCCAGAAAGAGGATGCAGAAGCGGCCATGAACTTCTACATTGGGCTTTTTGAGAATTCTAAAATCGATGAACTTGTAAGATGGGGCGCCCAAGGGCCTGGCAAGGAAGGTACGATAATGTCTGCAAAATTCACACTTAGTGGTAAGCAATATATGTGCAGTGACAGCCCTCCTGTGCATGCCTGGGATTTTACACCAGCGGTATCCAATTTTGTTGAGTGTAAAGATGAAGGTGAGGTAGACAGATTATATGCTGCGCTTTCGGAAGGTGGACAGATTATGATGCCTATAGGAAATTATGGTTTCAGTCAGAAGTTCGCATGGGTACAAGATAAGTTTGGAATCTCTTGGCAAATTAATCTACCCTAATTTATTTCTTCTACAATTCTTACAATACCCTCTAGCCCTATTCTCGGTTTAAGAAAGCTGTTATGTTACTTATTAATGCTGGGTGAATAGCCATGGAGGCATCTGCATAGGCAGTACGTGCATTGCTACAGTCTCCTTCCAACTGCTTCATCACATGTCCCATAGCGTCAATTAATACCAATTCTGACTGCGGCGCTGCGTTATGTAACATCTCTGCATGGGAGACGGGTACTTGTATATCACAATGTCCTCCTATGATAAGGGCACGTTTATTGAGCTTGGCAATCTCTGATGTAGGGTCTAGTTCCATGGCCGACTTATAATAGGGAACCAAGGAAGGTCTGATAAGTGACTGCGCTATAGGATGTACTTCTGACAAAGGTGACCCTGTGCGCATCTCATCAAAATGTTTTTCGAGTATGGGTGTTAGCTTAGTGTATTGAGCCGTTTGCTGAAGAATAATTTCATCTATGGTAACACTCGTACCGCTCGCAATGATACATCCTGTGATCTGAGAAGCTCTACTCGCTACTGTGGCAACCAATGCCCCCTCACTATGTCCATATAGATACAGTTCTGAAAACTGAGATGAAAAATGGCGACTAATCGCTTTTACATCTTCTATTCGATCATATAGGGTACAGTGCTCCTCCCCTACTTTAGTGCTCTCCCCGATGCCTCGCTTATCATATCTATATGTGGATATACCTAATTGGAATAGCGTATCTGCCATCAACTTAAAAGCATCAGAAGTGAATCCGGGCCCATTGCAATTCCTGTCTGTGGGCCCAGAGCCTGCAATAATTATTACCAGTTTATCTTTTCCTGCATATCTCAGCGTGCCTGCTATCTCTATGGTATCTACTGTCGGAATAGTGATATCAGATTCAGGAAGGTACTGTAGGTCGTTAAACACAGGTGGGATTTTCTGACTACTCTTACACGCCAGACAAGTCAGTCCTATGAATAACAAAACATAACAGAAAGCAGATAACCTAGTTGTATTCATTGAGTAGCACTTTCATAGTTAAGGTTGCCCAATAATGAAGCAACTGGTCATTGGTCGATTTTATCTCAGGTGTACGGGTAGATATACTTGCAGTAAATTCTACATAATTAAACAATTGGACTTTACCACCAGCATAGCCCTCCAACACAATTTTCCTCGTATCTCCAAACGGTATAAAATGCCTGTCCCCGATACCAAATAAGCCATTTATATGTGCATTGTAGAGCACCAGTCTGGCACTACCGCCTGCCACGAGTGAATAAGCAAAGTGCCCCTTGGCAATAGTCAGAACACTAAAGTTATTCGTATCCGTATATCCTAGGTTGTCTATAAACCGCTCTCCAATCATCACTTTACCCACATCAAAACCTAAACCTAGATTTGTATAGTAACCCACATTGATGTCTGGTCTAAGTTGTAGCTGAAAAGTCTTAATCGGTTTCCATATCACAGATTCTACCGACAAGGAATACATAGGCAACGGAAACCCAAAAGGCAGTGCCTGTCCAGTCGGAATACTTCTGGAGCTATCTCTATCCCATAAGTTAGGCACAGGTCTGGTCGCACCAAAATTATCTATCCCATTAAAAAATCGCTGCATCAGTTCAGGAACGCCGACACCTGCAATCCCAAAGGTGAAAGAGGAATTCAATGCGTAATCCCTTCTCTTCCCAGTGGTGGCTCCTATCTTGGTTCCTTCATATCTTCTGGAAGACCTGAATCCAAAGAAAGAAGAAAATGGCCTATCCGCACTTAGATTGTAACCGTCAGATACCGCAATATCAAAAGCCACTATTTCATCAGAAATGTGCTGCGGCGTAAAGCCATTAGCTATAAATGCGATATCATGTCTGAGCTGTTCCACATGTAATCCCAAATCATCCAAAATGGGCTCCACCGCAAAACCTTCTATTTTCTTACGGACCCAAGGCAAGCCCAGGATGTCATTATCAGTATCGTAACCAAATACAGATACTCGCATTCCTATAGTATAATTACGTCCGAGCAACATCACTGGTGTTGCTTCCTGGACAAAGTCTGCAAGATGATCCTGGTCTAGCGTGATTTCAAAACCTGCAATATCTCTTTCCTGTCCACTCAGCGAAGCAAAGGACATCATCATAAGGAGATAGCCTGTGAAGAATATTTTCATACTAACAAAATTAAGACTTTTTGATAGGGTACTACATATTCCTATCTTTCAGACCATAATAATGAGTGACAAAGAATCCTCCATATTTGGCATAAAGAAGACTGGCTTACTATTAGCCGCCTTATGTCTAGTGAGCAGAATCCTATTTAAGTTGATATCTGGCTATGATAATTTCGAGTTATTTGGAGATAGCGTTAGGTATGACAACTTAAGCAATGATATCATACAAGGGTCGGGTGACATGAATATCGTGGCTTATCTGGCAGCCCCGCTGTATCCCTACACACTGGCTTTGTTCAAGTGGATAAGTGGAGAGAGCTGGCAACTATGGGCGGTTAGCTATCAGTTTATCTTGGTCTCATTGTCTGTCATCGCCTTGTATAGATTAGCGCTTTTGTGGTTTGCAAATCAGCATGTCGCCATTATGGGTGCCTTGGTCTACATCTTCTATCCGATGACGCTATGGTATAATTTTACTTTGGCGCAAGAAACCACCTTTCAGGCCTATTTTATTTTCTTTCTCTATTTCTTCTATAAAACCCTCAGGTCAGATAGTTATAAATATCCCATACTCGCCGCTACCTTTTGGTCACTGGCACTATTGACTAAATCACATATTATAGCACTCCTCATTCCGCTGGCACTCATTTTCCTCATCAAGCGTAAAGCAAAATTTCTCTTGACCTTTATCATGATTGCTTTTTTGTGGACTATACCTCATGGATTGGAAAATCTCAACAAGCATGGCATATACACTTTGTCTAGTCATGGGAATGCTTCTCTATTCTTGTTAGGACATTCTGATGCCACCTACCCTTGCCTCACCAAAAGAACAAGCCAACTAGGCGAATTTTCTGCACAAGATTGCAAACCAGATATCGTATTCGATCTTAATTATTTTGATGATAATTATGGTTATTTCAATAGACTGAGTCCCAAGGAAAGAAATAGTGTCAGACATCAAATGGCAATCGATTGGATAAGGGCCAATCCTACAAAGTTTTGGGAGCTCAAGTGGCATGGCCTCCAACGAGCGATACTACCTGGATTAGATAGCAAACAATTCAGAATCAAATTTTGGTTACTTAGTCTCCTTTTTGGCCTCTTGCTCTACTTGCCCGCCTATTGGATTCTATTCCAGAGCCTAAAGGATGACTTTTGGACACATGCTTTTTCACTCAGTATTGTCTTCCTATGTGCTGCCATATTTATTGTTTTCTTCCCTATCAATAGATTCAGGGTGATTACTGTGGAGCCACTCCTATGTGTGTATGCGGGTAAGTGGTATGCGAGTAGAATAAAGGATTGGAAAAGTAGGTAGTGTCATGTCTTCTGGGTGAGAACTATTCTTAATAAAACTTTTCAACTCGATCAGAGCGAAGCGGCGTAGAGAGTTCTCGTTCTCGCTATGGAAGATGACATTCAGTAAAAGAGCCTAAATAATCACATACCCCTGTACGAGCACGGAGAAATCTCCACAAGGTCGATTTGTAAAAACAACCTCAACATCAGTTTAGGGTGAGGAGTCCTGCCCACTTATGCCTTTTGTCTGGATTAG
>CAZIMH010000250.1:0-4913 GCA_964540155.1 uncultured Saprospiraceae bacterium | reverse complement strand
GATTAAAACGTTGCTTTGATTAGTCTAGATTAAGTAGCTTAATTATATTGTCACTATGAAAATCAAAGTACAGGCCATATTAGCGAGCATATTTTTGATGTTTTGCATAGAGGCTTCTAGCCAAACAGACATCGCCGCGCAGGTACAGCTGTATCCTACAGGGCTGATTCCTGGCGTGAAAATAGATCATTCTATAGGTACGTATAGCAGATTATCACTTAGGCTGGGTGCCAATATTTTTGATCATCGGGATTTGGGATTTCAGGAAATGGAAGAGGGCAGTGGGTTCGGCTTCAGTGTAGGGTATCAATATTATTTCAATTCAGGATTTGAGGGCCTTCATGTAGAGCTCAAGAATGATGTCTGGTGGAATTCGGTGGACTGGCAAACCGATAATTTTAATGGGACCACTGACATTGTGGTCTTACAACCGACCTTAAATCTTGGATATACCATGTTCTGGGGGTCTTCCTTTTTTATTAGTCCTTCCTTGGGTTTTGGTTGGGAGTGGAATGCTAGGGTGAGTGGAGCGCCTACTGGCCAAGGAGCGATAGGCCTTATTGGCTTAAGTGCTGGGGTGAGGTTATAAGATTTCTGCTTCCTCTAAGATTTTTCTGGCTGCTTCCTCATCATCTTTGGAGACATATAGTTCTATATGACCAAACAATCCAGCGTGTGCTGAATCCATTTTATTGATACTATGAGATTCTATACCTGCTTCCTTGAGAAGATGTTGAGCCGTCTTGATTTTTATCTGTGAAATAGAGAAGAATATTGTGTTTTCCATTGGCTGAGATGTGATGTAAGTAAGCCTAATATACGTTAAAATTAGACTAAGATTAAAGAAGTAAGCAACGAAAGCTTGACTTATTTAATACTTTAAATGGATAAACGAATAGACGAAGGAAAGAGATTAGGATCTTATAAAAAATACAAAAGACCTGATCACTTTTGTCAGGTCTTTGTAATGCTGATCAATTCCTATCTTGATTTACACTTTTTAGACGCTGAAGATCGTATTTGGTCACTAGGAAAAAGGACATTCTGTCAACTTTAACATTTCCCCCATTAATTATCACTTGGCTTGTCTATATCATCAATAGCCGATTGGACATCATCAGCGGCCTTCTTTAATTTTTCTGCCTTACTCTTTGTAGTCGTTTTCTTCTCTACTTCAGGTTTCTTCTTGGAGTTAGTAGGCTTCTCCGTAAATGTGAATCCTTTAGCATCTGTACCTACATAGATTGTGTCACCTGCCGTGAATTGACCAGACAGCACTTGCTTTGATAATTCATTGATTATCTCTTTCTGTATAACTCTTTTCAGTGGTCTGGCACCAAACTGAGGATCATAGCCTAGCTCAGCAATCAATGACATGGCAGAATCTGAGAAGGAAATACTCATTTCAGATTTAGCCAGATTCTTCTTGGTCTTTTTGAGAAGCAAAACAGCTATTTTTTGAATTTCATCTTTCGTCAATGGGGTAAACATTATCTGGTCGTCTATCCTATTTAGAAATTCTGGTCTCAGACTTTGCTTGAGCACATCGAAGACTTCTAGCTTTGTGGTCTCTAGAATGTCCGCTCTATGACTATCTCCCACCGCTTCTAGGTCCTCGAAGTTTTCCAGGATAGTTTCTGCCCCCATATTGGAGGTCATTATAATGATGGTATTCTTGAAGTTAGCGACGCGTCCCTTATTATCTGTTAGTCTTCCATCGTCTAATACCTGAAGCAGAATATTGAAAGTGTCTGGATGGGCCTTCTCTATCTCATCCAAGAGGACAATCGAATAGGGTCTTCTTCTAACAGCCTCTGTCAGCTGTCCTCCTTCATCATAGCCCACATATCCGGGAGGGGCACCGACCAACCTTGATACAGAATGCTTCTCCTGATACTCAGACATATCTATTCTTGTAATGGCCCGTTCATCATCGAAGAGCACTTCTGCCAACGTCTTGGCCAGCTCAGTTTTACCAACCCCAGTAGGTCCTAGAAAAATAAATGACCCAATGGGTTTATTAGGGTCCGCCAAGCCTGAACGACTACGACGAATTGCATCTGAGACAGCGACGACTGCTTCATGCTGACCGATCAGGCGTTTGCCTATCTCCTCCTCTAGTTTCAGCAGCTTATCCTTCTCACTTTGCATCATTTTAGACACAGGAATTCCAGTCCATCGTGCGACGACTTCTGCAATATCATTAGCCGTCACCTCTTCATTGGTGAATCTGGAGTCTTCAGAAATTTTGCTGAGTTTTTCTTCAGCCGCTTTGAGCATGGCTTCTTTTTCCTTCAGGTCACCATACCTGATTTTAGCCACCAATTCGAAGTTACTGTCTCGTTCGGCTATATCTGCTTGATGCTCTAGCTCTTCTACATCTTTTTTAATAGCTTGGATTTGATCTACGATTTCCTTTTCATTTTTCCACTTGGCATTGACACTGTCTAGCTTCTCTTTTGCATTGGCGATTTGCTCATTGATGGCTTTAAGTTTTTTCTCACCCTTCTCTCGCTTGATTGCTTCACGTTCTATCTCCAGTTGTCTCACCTTTCTGTCTAATTCATCTATCTGTTCTGGCACAGAATCCAACTCTAATCGCATTTTAGCCGCAGCCTCGTCTATAAGATCGATTGCTTTGTCTGGCAACTTTCTCTCAGTGATGTATCGGTGAGAGAGCTCTGCCGCCGCAATGAGTGCTTCATCCAGAATTTCTATTTTATGATACATCTCATACTTATCTTGAATACCTCTAAGTATCGAGATTGTATCTTCTACAGGTGGCTCATCTACATACACAGTTTGGAATCGTCTGACGAGTGCTTTGTCTTTTTCAAAATGCTTTTGGTACTCGTCTAGGGTGGTCGCTCCAATAGTTCTGAGCTCTCCTCTAGCCAGTGCAGGCTTCAGGATATTGGCGGCATCCATAGCACCATTGCCACCACCAGCGCCAATAAGCGTATGAATTTCATCTACAAACAAAATGACTTCTCCATTAGAAGCATTCACTTCCTTGATTACAGCTTTTAGCCTTTCTTCAAATTCTCCTTTGAATTTAGCGCCAGCAATTAATCCAGCAATATCTAAAGAGAATATCTTCTTTGATTGTAGATTTTCGGGGACGTCTTGCTTCACGATACGCCAAGCAATCCCTTCTACGATGGCCGTCTTTCCTACACCAGCATCACCAACGATAATAGGATTATTCTTCTTACGTCTGGAGAGGATGTGCAGAATTCTTCTGATTTCTTCATCACGTCCTATGATAGGGTCGAGTTTGCCAGACTCAGCTCGTTCATTAAGATTGATGCCATATTTATTAAGGGCATTATATTCTGCCCCAGAGGTTTGGCTGTCGACTTTTTGACCTTTTCTGATTTCTTTTATTGCTGCCTTCAGACCTTTTGTGGTGACCCCTAGGTCTTTGAGCACTTGAGCACCACTATCTTTGCCGCCCAAGATGCCAAGTAACATAAGTTCCAGTGAGATAAACTCATCTCCAAAATCTGGGAGCAGCTTCTTTGCTCTACTTAGGGAGGCATTGGCGTCATTTGTCAGAAATTGCTTGTCGCTTCCTTCTACCTTAGGGTAGCGTTTGATTTTTTCCTTTAGCTTATTCCTAAGTGCCGGCAGACCCACATCCATCTTCTGGAAAAGAAACTCAGAAAGTGGCTCGTCTACTTCTATTATCCCATAGATAAGGTGAGCTGTGTCTACTTGCTGTTGGTCTAAGTCCTTTGCAGCCCCCTGCGCTTTGATAATAGCTTCTTGTGATTTTAACGTAAAGTTATCATATGTCATTCTGCAATATAATTGTTTGAATAACCAAGTTGCAAATGAAGGACCAATTTGATTTGAGTGGATTTATAAAGACAATCTGTCACCATATTATCGCAGAGGCTGACCATATTACCTGCAGGCGGGTTGGCTTCTATCAATTTGTCATGAGTAATTAGACCTGATTATATATAAAAAAGGCCCGCAATCGAGATTGCGAGCCACATCTATCTAAATCAGTTAATTTCTATAAGAATATGCCTAATGATAATTCTAAATACTTGGTATTAGTATCTAGCTCAAATGGTATTCCGAGGTAATCGTATCCTTGACCAGAATTCTGAAACATGTAGGTATGTTTTAAATCCAAGTGTATGTGATTCATGAATTTATATCCTATTAGGAAATTAAATCCAGACCTTAGGCTTTGTCCTGTGTACTGAACAGGTCCTATTTCAGACAGGTTCTCTGTTTCTTTGATTACTGTAGAAAACTCTGGCCCTACACCAAACTTAAAATTCTTGTGGGTAATACCTGCCGTTACAGAAAATCTTATATCCTCCTCTTCCGTTGTGTAAGCCACTTCGGGATCTAATGGTGTTTGGCTGATGTTAACAGATTGTAGGGCAAAATTTCTGCCTCCCTTAGCATAGGCCGCATCAGCCATTATAAAAGTCTTTCCTGTTTCTCCGTACAAAGACAGTCCCACACCTTTTTTTATCTCTGATGACCTTACAGCTATTGTGTGTAATTGAAGTTGTTCTGGGTTTAGGAATTGTTCAGTAGTCTCTGCACCATAGTTTGTCGCAACAAAACCCTTAACGCCTACCTGTAATTGTCCTATAGCTTGGGCACTTACAAAAACTAATGATAAAATAATTATAGCTTGTTTCATTTTACTCTTTTTAAATTTGAATTATTCGGCAACTAACAGACGAACGAATGCGCTTAATGCACAGATTCGTTAACACGGTTTAACTAAACTTTATTAAATCGTGAGAAGATTACTCGTCCACCTTCATCTTTAACCATAAGGACGTAAGTCCCTTTTTTTAGTGTATTAATTTTGATTTTATCTATTTTAGAATTTGTACGTATTCGACTGATAACGTCTCCTTTGGGCTGGAAGATTATCC
>CAZIMH010000249.1:0-4933 GCA_964540155.1 uncultured Saprospiraceae bacterium | reverse complement strand
GAAAAATTGTTGTGGTGGTGTAAGATTGAAATGGAGGGAAGTTTATGGTTAGCACACTACTCCATCAAAGAAATATTGTTCTCCTTCTCTATACTCATCGTCGGTTTCTGCCTGATCAGCTCTACCTTCCCTTCAAAGCAGTATTCTTTATTCATCACCAGTTGTTCGATATCTCCTGAGAAGTTAACGATGTCTTCCTTCCTAATAAAAATGGAGAAGATTTGATTAGGATATTTCTTATCTAGATTCAGCCATAGGTGGCCGGCCCTGCTTAAGTGAGTGCCTACGACATGCCCACATACGGTGACTATTTTTCCACTGCCCGCATGCCTAGCGCCGTTGACTGTATTGAAATGATTTCTTGGTAGACTTGGTGCATAGATCGGTTCCTTATCTCCAGATCCAAGTTCTGGAAACCAAGTGAGTTTATCTATGGTGCTTTCACAGTCTTTACAAGGGTTATTAGGATAGAAGTTATAGCCAGTGAGTTCTTCTACTTTATCTATGGAAATAGAATAACTGGATAGTAATTTCTTGGCAGCCTTATTTTCTATCAGAAAAGCAATACCGTGCTTATTGATTGGGTCCAGTGCGACTTTAATGTATTGAGCGGGTAAGGAAAGGCCATTTGGTGATCGGCTGACTTTGGGTAGGTTTTCATTGAGTACAGGCAGTGTGGTCACATACAAAGGCACTTTGGTTCGTACGACATAGGCTCTTAGGACGCCTTCGAGCTCAGCCCAAATCTTCTGATTAAATTCAGGTGCTTGTGGTGACATGTTCGAATAAAAATAGGACTCGCTTAGTGCTTTCTTACTCCATCTAAAATCAGCAGACGGCGCAAGATGTCCTCTATCATAGCCGTAGCCATCATATTCGTACGTGCTATCTTGCTGAATGTACTTTAGGAAATAATCTTCCTCTACGGCACTACCAGTTTTCACTTTGGGATCAGTCCTGAAATCATTTGTTCTGCCCACGCTACCTTCTATTATCTGAGGGAGAATCATGTGTGATACCCAAGCAGCTTGTTCGTGGGCCTCTGAGTATTCCAGTATCATGGCTGAGTGTTCTATGTAGTTGGTGGAAGGCAGTCCTAGTGCCTTAAGGTCAGCGATCGTTTTGGTTAACCTGAGGCCTTCTATTTCTGAGTTAACAGCTTGTAACTCAAGCCCTATTTTTTCTTTTTCTGCAAGTTTAGATGCGAGCTGTGCTTCATTAGATTGGCAGACAATGATTTCCGAACAAAAGAACAACAGAAAAACGACTAAACATCTCATATTTATCTTGGCAGATATTGTGCTGCAATATGCACTTATTTCATTAAAACTTTTCCTTTGATTCTATAACGCTTCTATAGACTCAATCAGCTTTTGGATTTGCGCTTTGTCGGTTTCTGTGCCTTTGGATAGGGCAAGGGCTTGATAGGCATTTTTGAGGGCAACTCTCTTCTTCTTTTGCAGATAGGAGATTTGTGCCATGTTATAATGATATAGGGGATTATCAGCATCCAGCTCCATCGCTCTGGTGGCGATATCATAACAGGATTTTAGCGTGGATTTTGATGGGTCTTTCTCAGACATCAATGAGGAGAATCTATACAATTGGACAGGGTCTGTCATTCTTTCATCTGTAATGTAGGCTGCACCAAGTTTCAGATATTCATCCTTGTCTGCATTATATAGCAGGTCCATCTGATAATTAGCAGCAGATATCTCAGGGTGCGCATGCTCCAGATAAGTGTATAACGTTATAGACCGCTCTAAGTCAGGTGGCGGGTAGGCTCTTTCCAGTTCCTTTTGGACAAGTATGTCTATAGTTTCGTCTATAGTTGTGTCGCCTAGATGTGTTTTGAATAAAGATAGGTTATCCATCAGGAAGGTAAATTCTTCGGATCGGGCATCATGGATAAAATCATGTATGAATTTTACATTCTGTTCGGTAGCCCAGTCCTCTTGTGTATTGAGATATTTATCAGCTGCGAGGTGATGACTACCGTCCATCAGTGTCATCCTGAAATAAGCCTCTTCCTTTAGGATTTCTGGTGGCAGTCCTTCTGCATCTTGCCCCATCACGAACAGGATTTTACCATCTGCATCATCTATATCTTCTATCGTCGTCTTAGCAGCGGGTTGAGTGGCGGTATTTGTAATACGTCTGGCTGGTGCAGGTGATGCTGCGACCTCTCTTGCTGGCGTAGTTGCTTTCTCAGTAGCGGCTATGGCAGGCTTAGGAGTCGGTGGTGGCGCGGATGAAGGCTTGGTTTTGTCTTGTATAAATTTTCCGAAACTCAGAAGCTCACTACTCCCTACCAAATAGTCTGCCTTTATGATTTGGTGACCATGTTTAGTGGCAAAAACGAGGGTAGGTAGAAAAACAACTTGGTACGCATTCTGATAGGCTTTTGCACGGCTAGGCCTTTCCATATTAATTCGCACATTGATAAAGTGCTCATTGAAGTAGTTTGCTACATCGGGCTTTCTGAACTCTTTCTCTAGTTTTTTGCAAGGGGGACAATAGCTGGCGAAGGTTTCTATAAAGAGATTTTTATCTTCTTTTTCCGCCAGCGCAATCGCATCCTCCAGAGACATGTCAGTATGAAAATTGACTCGCTGTGCAGAGAGGGAAATACTTAGTGACAACAAGACAAATACTAACAGTCGACTGAAAGGCATGTGGGGTTTTTATTTCTAGAATATGATTCGGTTCAGATTTTTCAAATGATAGAACAGTGCTATCAGATAGTATCTAGATATTCAATGATTCTATTAAACTTTTTAGTGTCCTCATTTCTTTTTTCTGCGGCTTTGATGGCCTCATTAGTCACTTTTCTAGCTTCATCATACTTTCTGCAATCCATTAAGAGCTGAATGTACTCAGAATAGTTAGCGGCATTATCATCTTTCTTCACCAATTCTTTACAGACGTCACAGGCATACGGCTTGGCATCTTTTTCATAGCTAAAATCTGACTTCAAAGTAGCTATTTGCTGCTTCAGTACGCTATGGTCCTTCTTCCCATATTTCTTGATGTATTTTTCTGCCAGCTTTTTCCAGTCACTATAATTACCAGCCAGCTTGTGGTATTCAAGGTGAGCCTCTTGCTCGAATTTCTTGCTATCACCGATACCTACTTTTTTATACTTACCCAGTGCTTCAGTAATCATATCAGGATAATCATATTCTACCGCTTTTGATACAGTAGCCATGATTGCAGATTCTACTTTGGCTCGGAATGCATCTGGAGAACTGGCATTTTCAGCCTGACTCTTATGCTCGAGTAGCATATCGAATAACCTAGAATCAGATTCAGTCACTGCTGTCATAAGAAATTGGGCTTTTTGAGTCGCCGATATTTCTGGTTTGGAGTTGATGTAATCATTAGAAATCTTCAGGCTTGGCTTTCCTACCTTATTCAGTTCAGTCACATAATTCATCATCAGATCAAAACTGCGGTCGCCTTTTTCATATAGTACGGCATAGTCACCAGATTTGTCATAGCTTTTAATGGCGTTTTTGCCGATACCGATGAGCCCATCTGCTTGCTGTCCACCTGTAACCTTTTTGACGATTTCTCCATCGCCGTTGAGAAACAAAAGCGTAGGATAAGCAGAAACTGGATACTTGGAACCAAATTTTCGGCCATCAGCTGTCTCCATGTCCAACTTGAGATTAACAAAATTCGAATTGAAATACTCACCCACCTGGGCCTGTGTAAATACATTTTTGGCCATCTTTTTACATGGACCACACCACTGTGCATAAGCATCTACAAATAGTAGTTTGTCCTGTTTTTTGGCTTCAGCCAATGCCTCCTTCCACTCCCCATGGAAGAACTCTATACCTTGTGAGTAAGAAGTCTGAAAAATTAGAAATGTGGAGAGAAGTAATGCGGATATTTTAATCATTGATAAACAGCTTTTTACAAAAATGTATAAAATGACTTTGACATACAGTAATTAAACGATTTTTATCCTCTGAATTTTACTTTTTAACAGCCTCGTAACATCTAGCGTACATTATGAATAATCTCTCGAAAAGGCAACTATTCCTGGACCATGTAGCCCAGACCAGTACCTATCCACTGATGCTGGAGGTGCAAAGGGCGGAGGGTATATACATATACGACACCAGTGGGAAGGCCTATTATGACCTCAATTCGGGGATTTCTGTCAGTTCTTTAGGTCACAGGCACCCTCACGTGGTGAAGGCTATAAAGGCCCAATTAGATGCTTATATGCATACAATGGTCTATGGAGAGCACGTGCAAAGTCCACAGGTGAGCTATGCACAGCTCCTGTCTAAGCAACTTTCTGACTCGCTAAATAGTGTCTACTATCTCAGTTCTGGCTCAGAAGTCATAGAAGCAGCTATGAAATTGGCGAAAAGGGCCACTGGTCGTTATGAAATCATCTCGGCTGCCAATGCCTATCATGGGAGTACACAAGGTGCAGAGTCCTTGAGATCAGATCACGCATACTCTAGAGCTTTCTTGCCTTTATTGCCAGGAGTCAAGCATATCCAGTTCAATAATTATCAGGATCTAAATAAAATCACAACCAAGACCGCTGCGGTGATTATGGAGCCGGTGCAGGCAGAAGCAGGGGTAGTACCACCAGAAGAGGACTATCTGAAGGCGGTAAGACAGCGATGTGATGAGACAGGGACTTTGTTTGTATTAGACGAGATTCAGACAGGATTCGGTAGAACAGGCGCCCTCTTTGCGCATCAGAAGTATGAGGTCACACCTGATGTATTATGCATCGGTAAGGCCATGGGAGGTGGGATGCCTATCGGTGCATTGGTGGCCAACAAGGATCTATTATCTGCCTTCACTAAGCATCCCGACCTAGGACATATCACAACCTTTGGAGGTCATCCCGTCACCTGTGCAGCGGCACACGCGACCTTGGAAGTTTTGCTTGATACAGCGC
>CAZIMH010000248.1:0-4953 GCA_964540155.1 uncultured Saprospiraceae bacterium | reverse complement strand
ATAATCTAGATGAATACGATTGGCTTTCTCCGCAGGGCTGTACGTATAATGTACTTCCATGTCGTCCTCGGCTACCCGTCGTCCACTCTTATAACCGATGGCCTGCAATTGATTATCTCCATCTCGGAATAAAACATCCCACGTTAATCCAGCTGCAGGAAACTCTCCTACTACTCTTTTCTTTCTGCCCAGTGGTGTGCCATTCACAATCAGCTCCACTTCTTCACAATTGCTAAATACGGAAATATTTCTGGCCTTGTCCTCAGGCCCACTTCTCTCCGTCCAGGTATGTGATTCGATATAAGTAAATGGGTCCTTCGCCCAATAACTTTTAAATACATAGTAGGCATCTTTAGGATTGCCTTCTCTATCCACCAGCCCTTTTTGATTGACATAAGGGATAGCATTTTCTGGACGCAGCGGTGTGCCAAAGTCCTTAAAGGCCCACTGCGCATTGCCCGTAAAACCTTCGAAGGTTTCTGTCTGACTCAGATACCAATCAAATAGATCCACCATATAATTCTCTGTCCAATCGCCTGTCTTGGCGATGTTCTTGACATTGACTTGATTAGAGACCTCTGCCCAGTCATCTTCTTTTAGGACACCGTCTCCTGTGATGGGGTTCTCTGTATGCCTTCCGACATGCGACGAGCCCCCATATTCCATGTGAAGAAAACGCGGATACTTTTTCTGATTCTTGAGCAAGGTGTTTTTGTAATTGGTGTAGACGCCAGCGTACCAGCCTGACCATATCGAGGGAGAAAAAACATCTACCAACTCAGCACCCGCATAGTATTTTCTTATGGAGGTCATCCTGCCTTCATCGAGTTCATGGGCGAGGTCATTGAGTTTAGTTACAAAGGCATTCAATCGCTGCTCGTCATCTCCATTTTCAAAATCTGGCAACCAATAAATTTCATTGCCCAGCGACCAGAAAAATACACTCGGATGATTATAATTCTGCAGAATCTGTTCTCTGAATAAGCGCTCTGTATTCTCTTGCCATTCTTCACCACCCATACCGCCTCTGCACCAGGGTAATTCATCCCAAACGATAATGCCTAATTCATCACAGGTATGATATACCGCTGGATCTTGAGGGTAATGCCCTAGACGGATAAAGTTGGCACCCATCTCCTTTATAGCAGAGATATCAGCGCGATGGAGTTCGTCAGGCATCGCTGCGCCATAACCAGCATGTTCTTCATGTCGATGTGTCCCTCTGAGGAGAAGTCGCTCGCCATTCAGAAAGAAGGCCCCATAATCTTCAAATGTGTACCAGCGAAAACCTATCCGCTCTTCTTTATAGTCTATAGGCTTGTCGCCCTGCCATAATTGAGTCTTAACACGATACAGCGTCGGGCTATCTGGTGACCAAAGCATTGGCTTTGGGACTTTTAGGCTCAGGCCTTTTCCAGTACTAACATATTGCGCTGCATCTATTGTGGCCTCGTCGATAACCTGCTTGGTTTCTGGATCATAGATTTCTGACCTTATATACATATCTGTAGAACCCGAGGCCAAGTTATGGAAGTCTACATCGACGACGGCTTCCGCAGCATCAGTTGTCACACGTGGGGTACTGATTCTAACGGATTGGATATTCGTCTCTGGTTTTATCTTAAGCCAGACATCTCTAGTAATCCCTCCGTAGATAAAAAAGTCTGCTTTCTGCGAAGGAATAAGATCTGGATTGTAACTATTGTCTACTCTTATGCTGATCAGATTATTGGCATCCTGTTGTACCCATGGCGTAATGTCTATTTCAAAGCCTACATAGCCACCTACATGTCTACCTGCATGATTGCCATTGACGTATAAGTCCATGCTCATATTGACCCCTTCAAAATAGAGTGAGACCTGTGAGGCACCGATGTCTCTAATATTTATTTCTTTCTGATACCAACTGGCATCACGTCGATAACCTGGATTCATATCCATCACATCCCACTGATTCCAAGTGTGAGGAAGATTTACATTTTCAGATGTTTCTAGACTTTGTATCTTAGTATAGTCCTCAGAATTATTTTCTATGTAAGACCAATCACTATTAATATTGACGATGGATCTTTTTAAAGTATCTGCAGGGATTGATTCGGAGCTTTCATTATGCGCCAAGACATTTGTTCCACCACAACTAGTAAAGGCTAGGCTCGCAATACACATCCATAGTATATTCTGGATACTGGCTAAGTGCTTTTTTGGTTTGTGTATAGGTGATAAAATCAATGAAGAATATCTGTACTTTAGTAAATAATTTATTTGAATCAATGCTAGTTCTAGTAAATGTACCTCAATATATATCCAGCGCCAATGAATCATCTACTTTTTTGCTTTTCTGGTTCTTCCTAACAAATAGTAATGAAAACAATCCCTTACATACTGCTAGTCGCCATCCTTGTTTGCCAATTTTCTGCCTGCAAAACATCAAATGAATCCGACACTGAGTTACCTACAACGCAGGACGATAAATTATCTGCGCGCTATGCCAAGCTATTAGCCTATCCTGTAGACTCATTGTCCTTTCCGAGAAGCTATTCTTTTGATAATAATTCTATAAAGAAGGTCCCACCAAAAGATTGGACAAGTGGATTTTTTCCTGGAAATTTCTGGCTGCTACACCAGCTTACAGGAGATGACGCTTACAAAGAAAAAGCGATGGCATGGACAGACTATATGGAAAACGAAAAGTTTAATAATCGCACACATGATATGGGATTCAAAATATTCTGTAGCTATGGCAATGGATATAAAGAAACGAATCGAAGTGATTACAAGGACATCATACTTAAATCTGCACAAACCCTTACTACCAGATTTAATAAGAATGTAGGCTGCATTAGAAGTTGGGATTTCAATCGGGACATATGGGAATTCCCAGTCATCATAGATAATATGATGAACCTCGAATTGTTATTCGAAGCCACACAATTATCTGGCGACAGCACCTATCATCACCTAGCCGTCACTCACGCCAATACCACCTTAGAAAATCACTTTCGGGATGATGGCAGCAGCTACCATGTTGTAGTCTATGATACGATTAATGGTAATGTCTTAGACAAGGTCACCCATCAAGGCATCCATGATGACTCTGTTTGGGCCAGAGGGCAAGCCTGGGGTATATACGGCTACACCATGGCCTATAGATACACCAAGAATCCGGTTTACCTTGCCAGAGCAGAATCCAGCGCCCAGTTCTTTATTAAAAATGACAAACTAAGAGATGATGGTATCCCTTACTGGGATTTCCTCGACCCCGCTATTCCTAATGCACCCAGAGATGTTTCCGCTGCAGCCATCATGGCTTCTGCCCTACTAGAATTATCATCCTTCACCCAAGATAATACCTATGCTAATTATTCCAGAAAAGTTATAACCACCCTAACCAGCGATGAATATCTTTTGACCGCAGAAGAAACTGCGCCTTTTATCTTAAATCACAGCACAGGCAACTGGCCTAAGAATGATGAAATCGATGGTCCCATCGTCTATGCGGATTATTATTTTTTGGAGAGTTTGTTGCAGGCTAGGTAGGGGTTAATTAGAAGAGAAATGTAGCTTGTAGAGGTGGGTTTAGAGAATGTAGGTGATTATTGTTATTTTACTATAAGGACATCTGTGAAAGGCGTTTTGTGGTGGAGGCAGAGAAGAATCAATGAAATGGAGGTGAGAGTAACACATATATGGTAGTTGTGAGGAATTTAGATTCAACCTAAAATTTAAAGCCCTATCATTAAGTTAGCGGCTAAGCTTCTTTGAAAATACTTCTTTAGAGCTTGATAATATGTATCCAAATGAATACATTAGAGCTTGGCAATTTCGGAGATTGTGAATCAGTAGGAGGCGAAATTAGAGAGCTTAGAATCCATTATGCAAAAGGATATAGAATTTACCTTTCCCAACAAGATAAAGAAATAGTGCTACTGCTAAACGGAGGAATCAAAACGAGCCAATCCAGGGATATAAAACGAGCTCAAACTATTTTGAAAACTTATAAATCACAAAAATAATATGCCCAAACTAAAAGTATCAAAATTTGACATTGCCGAGTATTTGGATAACGAAGTAATGATTGAGGAATATCTAAACAACGCATTAAAAGAAGGTAATACCGAAGACTTAATAACTGCAATTGGACATATCGCCAAGGCAAAGGGAATGACAAGAATTGCATCAGATACAGGAATGAGTAGGCCAAGTCTTTATAAAGCCTTATCAAAAGGTTCAAAACCACAATTTGAAACAATTCAAAAAGTAATCAAAGCATTAGGCGGTAACCTTTCAGTCAATATGGGACGATGAAAAACTCCTCTCAAAATGGGAACATATGGATGAATCAAGGAGAACTTGCAACACTTTTTGCCACCTCAAAACAAAACATCTTACAGCATATATCTAACATTCTGACAGACAATGAATTAAATAGATATTCAGTTGTAAAGTATTAATTGACAACTGCATCAGATGGCATATGAAACTAGAACAAGTTCGATTTGTAATCGTGCTGATTATAATCACATCTGCAGCAATGATTGGTTGTAACGAAAAATCTAAAGCTATTGACTGTTCAAATTTGAAAGGACAGGAATTGCTAATCGGATTTAAGACTACTCAGATGGATTTAAGGAAAAAGAGATTTAATAAGTACTTAGTAAATGAAGAACTGTACTATAACAAGGAATTAGAACTTGAAACCATTCAAATAAACGACACTTTGCTAGTAAATTTCTTAACTATTGGTGGTCTATCATCATTGAATTGCGTTGCTATACAGTCAGAGAATAAAACGCTTAACATCACTAACTACGAATCAGATTATATTAAGGAAATTTCAATTAGGAGAATTGAATATAAGATCCTCAACAAAGAAGGATTTTCAGTTGGCAATATTGACTATAAGAAATACAGAGACATATAAATATGTATCATTAATCATAGACGTCCTAAATC
>CAZIMH010000247.1:0-4956 GCA_964540155.1 uncultured Saprospiraceae bacterium | reverse complement strand
TTATCGAATGACTTCACAAAGGCAGATTCACTTGTGCCATCTATGCTAATAGAGTCTACTAACCATAGAGAATCGGAAACCATTCTCTTTTTCTCCACAGCCTTTCCACCTTTCAGTTTGTAATTGACAACCAACAGGAGCGGTCCATCATTATTAAGTATTTCGTCAGTGAGGTCATTTCCATTTGTATCTTCTATTTGGAAATCGCTGATTTTTGTTAATGCAATAGAGGGCTCAGATTTAATCTGATCTTCTACGCTATATACACCTTTGTACGATTTGTAATTACCAAGATACTCATCATTTTCTATAATAGTTGTTTCTCCAGTCTCATTGTGCTTGAGCTTCCAATGGGTGATCTTTGTTTCGTTTAAAGCATCTGCTTCTAGTGCAAACTGCTTTCTGACATCCTTTCCTTTATTAAATGGTCTGAAATCTGCGTGAGGTATATCCCAAGCATAATTACTTATACAGTAGATTAATAATCCGATAGTACTCAAGGCGACGATGCCTGTTCTAATGGGCTTATTAAATACCTGATGCATTGTCTTGGATCTGAATAAAAAGAACAAGGCAGGGAATAGCAAAGCGACATCTTTCAGAAAAGAGGTATACGGTTCTAACTTGATGAAATCACCGAAGCAACCACAGTCTGTCACCTTCATATTGCTCTTTTGGTAATCTCCCCAACTTCCAAAGTCAAAGAAGTTGGAACCGTTCGGTACATAGCCAGTCAGGTAGGTAAATCCAGTCAAGAATGTAAAGAAGGCCACCAACAAGAAAAATGCCCAAGCTGTAAATTTCCCTCGCATTCCCATAATTAGCATCAGCCCTAGAATAATTTCTATGACTATCATTGCTACCGAAAATGCAATGGCATATTCTGACAGCACTGGAAATATGGGTGCAATAAATTTCATCCAAGTGCCTTGAAATGTACTTTCAAATTCTGCGAAGTACTGTTCCATTTTATAAGCTGTGCCTAGAGGGTCTACGGCTTTGACCCAGCCTGAGAAGAGGAAAAGCACACCACAAAAGTTCTGAAAGAAACTCATGAGGAGATTACTCGGCTTTCTAAATGCCTGCTTTCCATCATAGCTGTTTATGTCCTGGTCAGCATTAGCTAAGCCAGCATAAGCAGTCGCTCTTCTTGTTTTTATAATACCAAAGAACATCAGCGCAGTCAGTACTATGGATACAATCCCAATTCTAACAAGTAATGTGGTTAGAGTCATAATTTTTCTTCTTTATTGGTTAACAGGTGGTTTCACCGTTGATTTGTCTGATAATAGTATCATTGCAAAAACAGCATAGTTCATCATGTCTTGATAGTTCGCTTTGAGACCTTCTGATATTTTGGTTTGGCCATCGTTTTCTTCTATCTGTTTTATGCGTAGTAATTTCATAAGTATAAGGTCCGTGATGCTCGTCACCCTCATGTCTCTCCATGCTTCTCCATAATCATGATTCTTCATCATCATTAGATCCTTGGTTTCTTGGCTAAATTGTTCGTAGTAGCTTAAGGCTGTTTTCGGCTCCATATCATAATGGCCTTCTTCTATAGGTACATGGAGTTGTATCATAGCCATGATACAATAATTAATAATTCCTATAAATTCTGATTCTACACCTTCCTCTATCTTCTGTGTCTTTTTCTCTTGAATACTTCTGATTCTAGAAGCTTTTATAAATATTTGGTCCGTTAGAGATGAAGGTCTGAGTATGCGCCAAGCAGTTCCATAGTCGTCTGTTTTCAGCACAAATATTTGCTGACAGCGATTCATCACTTTGTCGTATTGAGATGTGGTATGATGCAATTACATTATTTTTAGCAAATATACATTGACATTGTATAAAAAATAATTTTATTCATATCTATAAAAACCTGATTATTAAGCCCTTGTGATATTTTTTACACATTAGGGTCGACTTCTAGAATGACAATTCAAATATCAGTCATTGTAGCGATCTACTTTCAAATTCTTTCAACATAAAAAGTCAATAATCTGTTAATCGTAATACTTATAGTCACCAATGTTCTTCTGGCCATCATCTTTCGGATGCTTCCTAGATTTGGTGTCACTAACTTATATGCGATTATCATCAATTATTTCACTTGCTTTCTACTAGGTAGCAGTATCAATGGCGCCATTACTATTCAGAGCGATATCATCGGTAAACCTTGGTTTCCATTTGCACTTTTCTTGAGTTTGATATTCATTATGTTCTTTAATGTGAATGCTTATACCATACAGAAAGTAGGGGTGACGGTTACGAGTGTCTTCCAGAAGTTATCGCTTGTAGCACCAGCTATGGTGGGCATAGTTATGTTCGGTGAACCGGGAAATCCTAAGAAGTACTTTGCCCTCGTATTGGCGATTGTAACCATCTTACTTATTAATTATTCTGACAAATCTGACCCAGAGCTAACCGCAAGGATGAAGCAATACTGGTACTGGCCATTACTGGTATTTTTCGGCAGTGGGCTGATAGAGTCTATTTTGTTCTATGCTCAGGAGACTGGCCAATTAGAGGATGCCGGGTTAGTATTTACTTCTAATTTGTTTTTCATGGCAGGGTGTTGGGGCGCTTTGTTTGTAATATTGAGAGGTCGATTTGATATTAAGTGGAAAGATGTAGCCGCAGGAATTTGCATAGGCATTCCTAATTTCTTTACTATTTATCTGATCATCGTTGCTTTAGAATCAGGTTGGGACGGGTCGAGTTTTTTTCCACTTATAAACGTAGGTGTCATTTTAGGAACAGCCGTTGTTGGTATATCTATATTTTTAGAACGATTTAATAAGGTGAACGTTCTGGGATTCATATGCGCACTTCTTGTTGTGGTTCTTATTTCTCTATAAATGTTTGAATGTCTGAAGATGCTTATCGTACGGTGACTAAGATGACAACTGGTCTTTACAAAGATCGGGGCTCTAAATTTATAGGCTATCTATTTCCTGTAGAGACAGAGGAGCAGTTTCACAAAATGCTACAAAAGATTAAAAATGAACACTTTAAAGCCCGACATCATTGTACTGCCATCAGACTGCGGTCAGGACTGGAAAGAGCAAGTGATGATGGAGAGCCCTCTGGCAGCGCTGGTAAGCCTATGCTGAATCAACTTCTGAGTGCTGACATTGTAGATGTAGGTGCTGTTTGTGTCCGATATTTTGGAGGTACTAAATTGGGAGTAAGTGGATTGATAGCTGCTTATAAAGGTGCTGTTGCAGAAGCGGTGAATATGACAGATATAGTTATACGTTATGAGACTACAAATCTTACAATTAAGTTCGATTATAGTGTGATGGGCACCTTGCTAGATACTCTGAAACAACTTAATGTAGAGGTGTCAGAAAAGTTGTTTAATGAATCCCCTTCGGTAGTCGTCCGTATCAATCAGTCTGAAGTGCCCGCTTACATCACTCACATCAAAGCACAAATGATAGGTCGTCCCACAGAAGATATAACGGCGGATGATGAGATACCTGGGGTGACGTTTGGTGAATCCAATGATTCTAGTGACGATTGAAGTGTATCCGGCATTGAGTTATTGTGACTTTTTAAATATAGTCAAGTATTTAAACCCTGAGAATGTCGAATCTCGAAGGGCTTTATATGTAGTAAAAATGGCAATAGGTATCAATACGATATTAGAAATCCAAGCACCAAAAATAGGATGTATTTTTCCAGTTGCAGTCAGTCTGTCTCCCATAATGTTGAGGATAATGAAGAGCATGAAAAATAATATGGATGTTAATAGAGGATAGCCATAACCCCCTTTTTTGATGATGCTACCCAATGGGGCGCCGATAAATAAAAAGACTGTGCATATTAGTGCCCAACTAAACATCTGGTGTAATCTTAGAACGTAGCGATTCTTGGTTTTTGTTTTGGCGATATTATCATTCTTGTTCTTTGTTATTGTATTGCTTTTTTTGTCTACCAGATACTTCATCCTTTTGGTTATTCCACTCACTTCTCTTTGCTCAAAATGTTTCAAGAGAGTTGAGACCTTTCCTTCATCTTCTATTTTTTTTTGCTTTCTAGGGTCTTTTAAATTTTTGGCTGTTTTGTTTGCTTTTTCTTGCTTGACTTTGTTTGCTAAAGCAGAGTTTAGTTTATCAGGCAATTGATTTTCCTTTTTCTTTGATGCCTCCAGTTCTTTTTCGTCAATATCTATTGCCGAGACATTCACCACTTGACCAAAATCATATCTGTTCTTTTCTATAGTAGACTTAATAGTTCGTGTAAATGAATCTATGTTTGTTAATAGTTGTGAAGCGTTAAGAAGATCATGCTCTCTCCGATTGCTGTTCCAACTTTCTGCCTCAAAATCAAATTCAGATAGGTCAAACACCTTGCTCCAAGACTTGAATTTTGTTCTAACAAATTCATGCTGATTACCGGCCTTCTTATCTGGCACCATCTCTCTATATTGCTCTCCTAACCCTAGATCCATGATAAATTGGCTGGTGCCTGCCTTAGAATACATCTTTCCATCTTCGGCCACAAGCATATTAATTCTCTTCTTATCAGTCCCCGTATTATCGTAAATGATGATATCCTGGATGCCTTCTCCGTCCTTGCTCTTCTCTCCTACTCTTATAGTAAAATTTTTGAAGTCATAACTGAATACACCCTCCTCTATATTTAAAGTCAAATCTTGTTTCTTTACAGAATATAGCCTTTCAAAAAATTTATGGTTGGCCCTGGGCTTTAAGTAGTTAGAGGCAATCAGTGAAAGCATAGAAGTCATGATAGCAAGCATAAATCCTCCCGCCATAATTCGCGTCAAGGACAAACCCGCGGACTTCATACTAGACAATTCATATTTTTCAGCCAAGTTGCCGAAAACCATCACTGAGGAGATAAGTATGGTCACAGGTACCGCTTCTGGTAATATTCTTACCGAGAAATAGAAAATAAGCTCCAAAATGACGCCTAATGAGATAC
>CAZIMH010000246.1:0-4965 GCA_964540155.1 uncultured Saprospiraceae bacterium | reverse complement strand
TTAGGCCATAGCCACGAGTTATAGAAAGAGGCAAATCGATACCTGTCATTGGATTCGTCCCCAAAAATCCTGAAGCATTTCTATTTAAGCCAAAACTTCCGTTAGCACTAATCGTCGGCTTTCTCTGGGCACTCTGAAGCTTGGTATTTGCCTCTGCTAACTTCTTATTCAACTCAAGTACACTAAGGTCATTATTATTAGCCAATAGAACTGTAAGCAACCTTTCTCTATCTAAAACTTCTGGAACAAATTCAAGCTTATCAATGACCACATATTGATTTACATCCACACTTTCATTCATCACATCTAGTAACGAGCGCATGGCAAGATCTATTTGCATGTTCTGATTAACGATACTAATGGAATCATTTAGCAAGGCATCCTCGAGTTGGATTATATTGAAGCCATTGCTCGTACCAAACTCCTTCTTCACAGCTTCAAATTCAATTCGATCTCTGGAAAGCTTAATGAGTTCATTGAGAACTTCTAGTTGTTCTTGTTGGAGTACAATAGAGTAGTAGCGTTGAATAATCTCCAACACAGTTCTTTGCTGCTCTCCATCCAATGAGATTTTAGATTGGTCAACTGCAAGGTCTAATTGTTCTTTAATCAAGCTTCCTCTACCTCCTGTATATATAGGCCAAGATCCATCTATGCTTACTTGCTCAGTCTCATTATAGTTTAACCTAGAATCTCCAGGCACAACACCAAAGGTGAAGAAACGATCACCGAATGTTTTATTGAATGAGAAGGGAATACTCGCATTCAAACTCAAACTTGGACTCGTTCCTGTATTAGCTTTTATATTATTGTTCTCAGCAATTTCAATTTGTTTCTCAGCAATTTTTGAAGGAATAGATTTATTTAATCCAATTGCTATAGCCTCCTCAAGACTGAGCGGCTGCTGACCGACTACGACCCCAACATAGAGCAATGATATAACGAATAAGAATTTCTTCATTCAAGTATTTTAGAATTAAATTACAATTTAGAACATTGCTCCAGCAGTCCTAACAATCACCATTATGAGTAATCCCGCCATAACTAAGACTGCTGAGTACAATGGATAATTTTTCCTTGCGTTTGCATAGGCAGGCTCTACTTCTACAGCATCGAGTTTAGCCCCTTCCCATAACTGTGTTACATACAATTTATAACGATTAGAAATAACCAGTAACGCTGGAGTAAGTGCCAGAATGATAAAGGTTACTATCATCAAACCAAAAGCAACGGATATGGCCATAGGAATAAGAAATTGTGCATTCAGACTTTTCTCAAGCATAAGTGGAAGCAATCCAGCAATAGTCGTAACAGAGGTCAAAACTATAGGCCTAAATCTGGATAACCCTGTCTCATATAAAGCATCATGGAAGGACTTTCCTTTCTGGATCTTAAGATTGAAAGTCGTTACAAAAACCAAAGCGTCATTTATCAATACTCCTATCAAAGCGATGACACCTAGAAATGACAAGAGACTTATCGGTTTGTCCATTACAAAGTGACCCATGCCTACACCTATAAATGAAAAAGGAATTATTGCAAATACAATCAAGGCCTGACTCACAGATTTAAATGTCAATACTATGACGAAAAACATAAGGAGAAAGATGATGCTCAAAATCGTTTTCATCGACTCAGTTGTCTTTTTTTGCTCTCTATTTTCTCCTTCAAATAACACGTCTACGCTTGGATAATTTTTTAGAATCTCAGGGACTATTTCAGTTTGCAACTCTCTAGTGATATCAGCAACAGAGACATCGTTATTGACAACACCAGCATCTATTCTGACTTCTCGTCTACCATTGAGGTGATTAATATTGGTGACACCTCTTTCTATACTGAACGTCGCCAATTCACTTAATGGGACAGTAAGATTACCAGAAGTCCTAATACGCATATCTGCTAAATTGCTGATGTCTGTTCTATCTTCAAGTTTATATCTGACCCATACTTTCACTTCGTCTTCACCTCTCTGCAGTCTTTGAGCTTCTGCACCGAAGAATCCCTGGCGCACTTGCCTTACGACCTCATTAAGAGTCAGCCCTAGATTATGTGCCTTAGGTGTCAATTCTAAACTTATCTCTTTGAGGCCACTTTTGTTATTACTTGTTACATCTTTTAAGTCCTTTATATTGGCCATTGCAGCTTGCACCTCAGCTTCTGCTTTGTCCAGTTGTTTATAGTCCAGACTCTGAAGTGATATGGAAACTGCTGTACCAAAGGGCCCTCGAATGACGTATTGTAAAGACTCAGCTTCGTGAACAGGGCCCACTTTTTTTCTTAATAATTCAATCATATTCCGAGCCGTTACAGGGCCTCTATCTTCTCCGCCCAGCATAGTTATTTTCAATGACCCTTGATCAATACTTGGCCCAACTATCTTTTGGATTTTTTCAAATATCTGCCTTTCATCAGTATAATTTTCTTTGCTAAACTCTTCATTTACAGCATTAGCAGAAGTCTCTATATGATCCAATATCCGCCTTGTGGTTGTGGCATTGGTACCCGCCGGCAACTTTAAGCTAACTGTAAATTCATCAAATGGAATAGGTGGAAAAAAGGTATTTCTAATATAACCTCCATTCATAGCGCCAATAGTAATCGCCATCATGGCGAAAGCAACCGCCACGGTAGGAATAGGGTAGTTCATTGCAAACTTGAGTACTGGCTTGTAGGTATAATCTCTTAGCACATCCATTATACCGTTCAGCGCCATCATGATTGGATTCTTCTTAGGCTTGGCAATGTGTGGTCCCTTCTGGGAGTCTTCATCTAGGAATTCTACATCGTAATCATATTCGTTTTGTATATACGATATGAGCTGTTCATTTAAATGTTCATCGTCTTGTGATAAAATATCTGTAGCAAGATTATTTGCAATAAATTCTGATTTAGAAATTTTCAAAAGCTCTGAGATTTGAGAGATGGCTTTATCTCCAGCTACAACTAACGCAGGCCTAACTCTTTTTGTCAATGCTTTGGAATGGGCTATATGGGCAGGCAGAATAAAGGCACCTTCTACTAATGAAAAAATCAAGCAGAGTATGACGACTATAGCAACCTCCCCAAAGAAATCTCCCATCCTTCCATCAATGAATAGAAAAGCTGTAAAGGCAATTACAGTTGTGACTATTGCACTGAATACTGCAGGAAGCACTTCCATAGTGCCCTCGAGTGCGGCTTCAGTAGCTGAAAGGCCTTCTTCGTATTTCTGATAGATATTTTCGGCTATGACAATTCCATCATCTACGAGGATTCCTATAACCAATATCATCCCAAAAACAGACATGATGTTGATTGTGATCCCAGTCAGTGGTACAAGTAAAAACATGCCGCAAAAGGAGATTGGAATGGCAAGAGCTACCCAAAAGGCCAACCGCCAGTTTAGAAAAATAGCAAGGAGTAAAATAACGATAAAGAAACCCAAGTAACCATTATTAGCCAATAGCTGAATTCTTTGCAATAAGTATTTGGCATTGTCAGCAATTATAGTCGTTTTGACATCTGTATTCTCGATATTGAATTCCTCTAAATAGTCCTTTACTTTAGAATTAACACCTAGGAGATCCTCGCGTATGGTACTAGTTACATTTACGACGACTGAAGGGTCACCATTCACAAAGAGTCTTTCAGGTGAATCTTCCCACTGGTCACTGATATCTGCAATCTGATGTAATCTGATGACACCTCCATTAGGATTATTCCTGACGATTATATCTCTAAAACCATCGCCTTTATATTGTCTGTTATTTGCACGTATTAGCAATTCCTCTTTTTCAGATTTTATGGTACCCCCAGTTGATATTAAGTTACTTCCTCTAATGGCTGATACAGCTTCATCAAATGTGAGATTGTATTGACGCAAATCAGATTCTCTGAAAGCAATCTCTATTTCTTCCTCAGGAAAGCCAGTGAGTTCTATTTTGGAAATCCCATCTATAGCCAGTAAATCTTTCTCAACATTCCTTGCAAAGTCTTTTAGGGTTTGGAGAGAAACATCGCCAGATAGGGAGAAGCTTATGGCGGCTGATTGGGTCTCTTGCTTACCTATAATAGGGGGCTCCATACTAACAGGGAAGGAAGGTGTTTGGTCTACTGCACTCTTGACATCTCTCAGTACCTCGTCGATGTCAAACCCTTTAAAGACCTCTACAGTGACCACACCAAGATTCTCAGAACTGACAGAAGTTGTTCTTTCTATTCCTGTGACCCCTTTGAGATTCTCTTCTATTTTAGATACGATACCTTCTTCTATCTCCTCAGGTGAAGCACCAGGTAAGACTGCTTGCACAGTGATTATTCTGGATTCTACCTGAGGGAAAAACGTGGACTTAATAGAGAACAAACTGAAAAGACCCATAATGAAAAGGAAGAACATAAGCATGTTCCCCGCGATTGGATTGTCTAGAAAATATTTGATTATTCCTCTCATCCTAATCTCTTTTTGGGCTTACTTTCTGACCCTCATACAGTCCAGCTGTTGTGCTTTTTACTATCCATTGAGTAGGATCTAATCCTGCCGCATAGACAAATGCTTCATCGCGTCCAACAATCTCCAGTTTAGTTTGACTGATACTGGAATCTTTCACTGAGTAGACGAAATTCTGATTAACAATGATGTCCTTGGGTATGGCAGCCACTGCTTTAAGAGATGAGCCTTTCAGACTCCCTTTAAGGTACATGCCTTCTTTGAGCCCCGCGCCCCTCACACCGATGAATAATGGAATACTCTGAGTAGTAGGATCTATAGTAGAACTAATCCTATTGACTTTTCCTGTCCACTTCTTGCCAGTCAACTCAGATACTAATTATACTTTCTGACCGGTTTTGACATATTGTAATTGTGATTCTGTCAGAGGTGTCTCTAGTTCATACTATCCTGAGCTCGTCAGCGTTCCCAATTGTTGTCATGGGCTAATCTAGCTGCCTTCATATACATTTGCTTCTGTTACATTTCCAGTAACA
>CAZIMH010000245.1:1844-4967 GCA_964540155.1 uncultured Saprospiraceae bacterium | reverse complement strand
GAGATGATAGGAGTCTTAGGTGATGCATGATGCAAATACGCCGTCATAATGCCCAAATTGGAACCCAACTCCAATATTTGTTTGGGCTTAAAATACAAAACAAGATTTCTGAGTAAACGACATTTCCTTTTCGGAGATGTGGCGTTGCGTGCGATAGAACTGATCGTTCTGGTCGTCATTCCAGGCATTTTCTTACCTCTAGAACCAGAACCTAAATCCTTGAATGAAATATTTTTTTTATCCTTGAGTAAGCCATTACGATGTGTCTCTATCTTATAATCTCCTGTATACTCCTTGGACAAATCGAGTATATATGAGCAAAGTTCGAAATAGAAGGGAGAATGAATGCGATTTATAGTAAGAGCATTTCTATAAAATTTTAAAGCTTGAATTAGATTAGAAGCGGTCAAGAATTCAATAAATTAGTGACCTTAAACATAAATCATCTTGTCGATAATAGAATATATTTTAGGGTCTTTATTCCGTATAATTTTCTTTCTGCTCTTGCTCATTTACCATCCCTTACAAATGTTGAGCTACAATCTATTTGGTTGGAAAGCGCATCAAAAAATTGTGACGTATCTGAATGGAAGTATCCTCACAGCATTTAGAATTCCATTTAATTCAATTTCAGGGCAGAACACGCATAACTTACCTGAAAACACATCGGCTATTATCATTGCCAACCATCAGAGTCTTTGGGATATAGTTGGATTATATTGGTATCTGAGAAAGGTGAATCCTGTTTTTGTGTCTAAGATTGAACTTGCTAAAGGCATACCTAGCATCTCTTATAATCTTAGAAAAAGTGGGGCAGCACTCATAGCGAGAAAAAACAGAAGACAAGCTATTACTGAAATATCTAGACTCAGCAAACAAATCAACAAACAAAGGAGGGCAGCCGTCATATTTCCAGAAGGCACAAGGAGCAGAGATGGTCAGGTGAAGAATTTTGCGCTTGGGGGCATTACCGTATTGCTTAAAAAAAATCCTGATGCATGGATTATTCCTGTAGCGATTCAAGGTACTTGTAAAATGGAAGCCAATAAGTATTACAGAATAAAAGGATTCAATAAAGTCTCATGGACCGTACTAAAACCATTCAATGCATCAGGTATGGATGCAGAGCTCATTGCTGGTAAATGTGAGCAATTAATCAAAGGCAGTCTAGGTCAGTCTTAATTATATGTGACCACGACAAAGCATTTTGTAAATTTGCAGCATGGAGAATATGCAACAGGTTATAAACCTGATGACCTTAGAGAAGCTAGATTTCAATTTATTTAGAGGACAAAGCTATGTGACCCCTTGGGAAAGGGTATTTGGTGGACAGGTACTAGGACAATCATTACATGCTGCCTATCAGACAGTTCCGGAAGACAGGGTTCTACACAGTATGCATGCCTATTTCATTCTTCCTGGCAGTTGTTACTCTCCTATAATCTATGATGTGGATACGATTAGGGACGGAGGCAGTTTTACTACGAGAAGGGTAGTCGCTAGACAAAACGGCAAAGCCATCTTTAATATGGCCGCTTCATTCCAACTAAAGCAAAAGGGTTTTGAGCATCAGTTTGATATGCCGGAAGTAAAAGACCCTGAAGAGACCAAGACAGTCAATGAAAGGCTTAAAACCATCAAGTTTCTTGCCCCTAAAATCTATAAGAAACTTGTAGGAATTGACCCCAATGCGTTTGAATTCAGACCCGTGGACAACCCCTATTCATTGCCGCCAAAAAATATGGAACCTCATCTAAAAGTGTGGTTTAGATTGAAGGAAAAAGTAGAAGCCACACCGGCGATGCACCAGCAACTATTAGCCTGTGCATCAGATTTTGGACTCTTAAGAACGGCAACTTTACCTCATCAAACCAAGATGATGATGAAGAAAATGTTGTTTGCCAGTCTAGATCATGCCATGTGGTTCCATAAAGCCTGTAGGGTAGACGAGTGGATGCTATTTGTCACAGATAGTCCCAAAGCGTCAAATGCTAGAGGATTCACACGTGGTAGCATTTTTAACAGAGATGGAGAACTGATTGCTAGCGTTGCCCAAGAGGGATTAATGAGAATTAGAGAATAATATACTATCTCCTAAACCTCACTAGATCATCTTCTACTTGCATAACTCTCCACTCATAGATGACCTTCTTTTCTGTGTCAGTTATAGTTAACACATTTTCGTCATTCAAGGTCCATTGCCCTGCTTTCATCTCATGCTTATCCGTTTTAGATAATGACAAGAACTGGCATTGCCCACCTTCAGATAACGCTATCTTCCTTCTAAATCTAGAAGGCCCAAATTCCTTATAATCGCAAGGTCTGAATTTACTATTCTGCTCTCCAGCCTCTTCTTCATAAGAATGGGTCCAACATCCTAGCAGTTGTTCTTCACTTATGTCTAGATACTTTCTATTATTCGATATCACTCTATCTTGACCCACTTGGATTTTCAGAATTCTTCCTGGATCTTCTACACCCACATATAAGTATCCGTCATCTCCCATCTCGATTTCTCTTACTCGACCTATATCCTTGAGGATGCGTTCTTCTGCAACCACCTTATCATTGGCTAGTTCTATTCTGCTGATGTAATTGAAGCGCAGTGAGCCACTTAATATATTGTCTTTCCATAGCGGGTAGTGATTACCTTTTACTTGTGCCATCCCACTTGGGGCAATGGAAGGTGTCCATACATTTATGGGATTAACAATGCCATTTTTTTCGGTCTCAGTAGTGAAGACTGTTCCATTATAATTGATACCGAAGGACACAATCGGCCAACCGTAGTTCTTCTTTTGTTCTATGAGATTAAGTTCGTCACCGCCTCTTGGGCCATGCTCGTGAGTCCAGATCTGATCGGCATCCTTATCGTAAATCATACCTTGCTGGTTTCGATGACCATAGCTCCATATTGAGGTGATGGCGCCTGCTTCTCCATAAAATGGATTGTCTTCCGGAATCCGACCATCATCAAAAATTCGATGCACTTTACCGCAGGCATTGGTGAGGAACTGGGGGTGGTCATCCCGTTTCCCACGATCACCGACCGTCAGATACAAGTAGCCATCATTATCAAAAACGATTCTTGAACCATAGTGGTAGATTGTATTGACATACGGC
>CAZIMH010000245.1:0-1744 GCA_964540155.1 uncultured Saprospiraceae bacterium | reverse complement strand
CGTCACTTCTATACCCCAAGGAATACCAATATCACTAACGACGGTATCGCAATACAGATTATAGTCATTAGTCTTGTAATACTTAGGGGCATAGGCACTCTCTATATCATAGGTCGCTCTTTCGTTAATCCCCGTTAAGATATACTCTGCCATAAGATCTATCTCCTCTGTCGTCATTCCCGCTTCGTAGGATGGCATACCAGCATCTGGGATACCTACTTTAATAGACCTTACAATATCCGATTTTGACTCCCCATACTTCCATCTCCTATCCACAAAAGCAGTCATCTGCTTCCCATGGCAGCTGGCACATAAATCTTCATATTGGATTTTAGCAGTGGTGAAGTCTGGTGGTGGAGGCACAACTTGGATGGCTGAATTGGAATCAGACGCCTTTGATAGACTAGGCTGCTTCTTGCACTGTATTAGTAATAAAGAGAGCAATACAATAGAAAATATACCCAATTTCATACGCTAAGATTATGGGTTGAATATACTGCTTAGTTCATTCTCTTTAGAATCTTCAAAGCATCACTTTGGGCTTTGAAGTGCTTAATTTTGAATTAGACCGTAACTAAGCCATTATACATTTTCTCTCTTTGAGCCTTGATACCCTCATCTGCAAGATATTCATCCAGTGTCTTAAGCTTATCTATCATACCACTAGGTGTCAGCTCTATAATTCTGTTAGCGACTGTCTGAGTGAAGTGATGATCATGAGAGGTGAAGATAATCGTACCAGGAAAATCCATCAATGAATTATTAAAGGCAATGATACTCTCCATGTCTAAGTGGTTCGTCGGCTCGTCCATCATCAGAAGATTGCCACTGGCCAGCATCATTCTAGATATCATGCATCTGACCTTTTCTCCACCAGATAGTACGTCTGATTGCTTATGTACTTCTTCTCCTGAGAACAACATCTTCCCTAGAAAACCTCTTATGTATTGCTCGTCTTTGTTTTCAGAAAACTGACGAAGCCAGTCCATAAGAGACATGGGATCCTCGCTAAAGAAATCTTCATGATCTACTGGTAGGTATGATTGTGTTATCGTCTGACCAAACTCCATTTCCCCCGTATCAGGTTGTAACTGACCATTAAGAATCTCGTAAAAGGCCGTCGTCGCTAGTCCATTCTTAGACAGCACCGTAATTTTATCACCTTTATTGATAGCAAATGAAACATCTTTGAATAGGGTCTCTCCATCCAAAGCATAGCTTAGGTTATCTACTTTCAGAATTTGATCTCCAGCAGGACGGTTTTGTGCGAAGATGATTCCTGGATACTTTCTTGATGACGGTTTAATCTCTTCTAGATTTAATTTGTCCAACATCTTTCTTCTAGCAGTCGCTTGTCTAGACTTGGAGGCATTAGCACTAAATCGCTGAATGAATTGCTGCATTTCTGCACGCTTTTCTTCCATCTTCTTATTCTGAGCTAATTTCTGCTTTAAGGCTAGCTGAGAAGACTCATACCAAAAACTATAGTTCCCTGAGTAGACATTGATCTTACCGAAATCTATATCCACAATATGTGTGCATATTGTATCTAGAAAGTGTCTATCGTGAGAGACGACAATGACTGTATTCTTAAAGTCTAATAGAAAATCCTCTAACCAAGTCACCGTCTCTATATCCAAATCATTGGTAGGCTCATCCAATACCAAGATGTCTGGATCTCCAAATAATGCCTGCGCCAAAAGCACTCTTACCTTTTGATTACCATTAAGATCCTTTAATAATT
>CAZIMH010000244.1:0-5008 GCA_964540155.1 uncultured Saprospiraceae bacterium | reverse complement strand
AATCATATCTTATCATCTGCTGTGCATTTTAGTTTTGCTCGTTAGTCCACATTATAATCATATTCTAATAATCAAATGTGTATTAGAAGAATTGGTTAATGATTAACTCATCATGAAATGATACAATCGATTTCTATCATTTCCTATTTCTATCATTGATTCTCAAAAAGACTTATGAAAAGAATTTTGGATAAGTAATCTACTGCGTCAATCTCTTTTTCTTAGAATTATTTATATCTTGAAGTAATCTGTAAAATAACTTCATTATGACAAAGACTCTTATTTGCCTTGCCTTACTTCTTATTTCAAATCTAGGTATTGCACAGATAGACAACATCATTTATTCCAAAGTTAAGATAGATCTTACAACAACGACTACAACAGAGATCGGTGCGCTAGGATTAGAAGCAAACCATGGAGATCATGCGCATGGTAAGCACCTCATTAATATTTATAGTCAATATGAACTTGGTCTTCTAGACGACGCAGGGATTGACTACGAGATTGTCATACCTGATGCACAAGCCTTCTACAAGGAACATGGCACTATGGATGAAAATGCATCCAAATTGATTTCTAGGAATGAGAATTGCAGACCTGAAACCACCACTTTTTATGATTATAAGACGCCAAGAAATTATACATCAGGAACGATGGGTGGTTATCTTCCATATACTGGTGTCTTAGAGAATCTTGATTTGATGAGTGAATTATATCCTAACTTAATTACTAATAGGATAAGCATAGATACAATCAAGACTCATGAAGGTCGGTCACTTTATTACTTGGTGATATCAAATTCACCTAACAGTATAGATTCTGATAAACCCCAAATACTATACAGCGCCTTACATCATGCTAGAGAGCCTAATGGTGTATCACAATTACTATTCTATATGTGGTATTTGTTAGAAAACTATGGTAAGGACGAAGAGGTAACTTTTCTAGTAGATAACACGACCATGTTTTTCCTACCCATGGTCAATCCAGACGGCTATGTCTATAATGAGCGAACCAATCCTGAGGGTGGTGGACTATGGAGAAAAAACAGATACAGAAATCCTAACGGACAAGTGGTAGGTGTAGACCTAAACAGAAACTATGGACATTTTTGGGCACATGATAATAATGGCTCTTCAAATTCTGAACGGTCACAAACTTATCGAGGTCCTGCTCCATTCTCAGAACCTGAAACTCAAGCTGTACGCAAACTTTGTAATGACAATAATTTCAGAATAGGGCTTAATAATCATACCTCTGGCAATCTGCTCATTCATCCATGGAGCTATGAAGATAGACCTACTGAAGAGGATGCGCTGTATAAATCTATAGGTAAGGTCATGACAACAGAAAATGATTTCAAAATAGGTACCGCATTAGAAACTGTAAGATATACCGTAAATGGAAATAGTGATGATTGGATGTATGGCGAAGAAAATGAGAAAGACAAAATTTACGCCATGACACCCGAGTTTGGGCCAGAATTTTGGCCTTCCTTTTCGCTTATAGATCAGCTGAATAAATCTGGGATGCGCTTTAATCTAAATGCTGCGCATCTTCTGCTGAATTATGGCTGGCTTGAAGAGCGATTTAAAACATCAACAGTTTCTGAAAGGGGTGTTCTATTTTTTGAGTTTGAAAAGAGCGGTCTAGAGAATGAAGTGGTCAATATAGACTTTGTATCTGAGACTGACGGATTCACGCTAAGCAACAATCAATTTTCAGACATCAGCATGGAAGCAGGAGAACTCAAGGAAATGACCATTAACTACTCTGCTGATTCTGGTTTTGAAGAAGGGGAGGTCAATATTGCTGCCCTCATCGACTACGGTACATATACTCAAAGAATCCCTTTCACAAAAAGATATTTTGGCAATAATAATGTTGCAGATTATTCTGACTTGGATTCACTCAATGACTTATCAAATATTGAACTGGGAGGCGATTGGGATTTGACGACTGAAGATTACTATTCTGCGCCATCTTGCATGACTGACTCACCAAATGATAAGTACTCCAATACTGCTAGAAGCGAAATACATATTTCCAAAGTTTTTATTGCCGAGAACGCCGAGGAAATATATGTGAAATTCCAAACACGATTCGATATAGAACAAGACTACGACTATGTGCAATTTCAGGTGTCTGCTGACAATGGCCCTTACACTCCAGTCTGTGGAGAACTCACAACTGATTCAAGATTCCAATTTGTTGACACCCAACCTGTCTACCAAGGAATAAGAGATTGGTCGCAAGAAGTCATATCACTTGAGGACTTTATCGGCGCCAAACAATTGAGATTTAAGTTTGTACTATATACTGATACTAAGACAAGGAGAGATGGATTTTATTTTGACGACTTTACCTTTCTAGTTTATGGTGACGAGTATGTACCTTATTCTGATATCGCGGTATCCACTATCTCTATACGTCCTAACCCTGTAGATGATAAAGTGACCATACAAATATCTAGATCAGATTTTGATCTGAATGTCAGTTATCAGATTCATGACATGACTGGTAGACTTGTTTTGTCAGGGGCATTAGGAGTGCCAGAACAGGAGATAGATGTATCCGGTTTGCAACAAGGTACATATATCATTAGTGTATTGAAAGCGGATCGAATAATTGGGAATGAGCGAATATTTAAAAATTGAAATAGAGCTGGTAAAGTTTTTATCTAGACTTATTACAAAATAGCGCCTCCAAATTTTCATCGGTAGACGCTTTAGATTTTCAATTCGCCTTTATATTCTGTTGTTTACCTTTCTTCTTAGTTTGCGTTCTAATTCTCGGCGAATAAATGGAGGTTCTCCTCTTTTATTTTTAGATGCAGAAGAAGGCCAAGTTCTAGAATCACCTTCGTATCGCACCACAGTGTAGTTATCAGTGACAGAGGTTCTAAAACTCTCGTCCTTTAAGAAGCACTCCTTAGTATTTTTATGGACATTTTTATAAGTATGGCTTAAGGCTGTCAACTTTACATAGCTTGTGATTTTTGTACCATAGACAGTCTTATATATTGGTTCATAAGTCGTCACACCTGCGGTATCCGTAACTGCATTTTGTCCAGTTACAACCCGTTTCTTCAGTCGAATACGACAATCTCTTTTAGACTCATTAAAATGGATGGCACCTCTGTTCACAGTAATCTCACAATCTGCCTCCCTGTCTGAGTTATGGGGTAGTCGTTTCAGAAAGAGGTTATTGTCCACTGTGGCGCCATCATAGGCTCGATAATAAACAGTGCCTCTTTCTATAGCTTCTGCAGAAAGTTCATCGAGATCTTGGTAGAAAACCTTCCCTCCATTCTTATAGCAATCGAGATAACACTGATAAGCTTCACGTGCTGGCGCTGTAGATCCAGTTTCACGTGAGATGGCTAGAAACCTGTCTCCCTCGAGGTGGAAGTATTCTGCTATTTCAAAATCCAATTCAGATTTGATGTCACAGAGTTTGTCATAAGCTTCGCGAGCAGTTCCATCACTTACCTTATTGGCCTTACCGATAAGCTCTAGCGTTTCATAGTATTTGGACTGCACCTTAATCCAGTCTTTTACTTTGGGAGAAGCCGCAAGGCGCTCATTGGAAACTAGGGTTCTTTCTACTTGATACTGACTGGCCAGTTCGATCAAGTTTTTATTTTCCTCGATGTTTTTGCCTTTAGCTAGTGATCTGGTCGCTAGCTTAATAGACTTGCTGTACTTTTTAGATTCAAAAGCCTTCTGAGGAGAGCTGCAAGAGACGAGGAATTCGAGTGCAGATGCTAGAAGAAATAATGTTCTTAGTGATTTCATAATAGCGTTGTTTGTTTTAAGATAAAAGAAACGAACACCACGTGACAGGATATAGGGTAGGGTTAACAGGACTTTATAAGAAATAAAGGTGAGCTTTAAATTATCTTAACTAACATATAGGTAGTGTTAAGAGTGTCTCTCTCCATTAGGTACATGTCATCGGTTTTATATCTTCATTATTATAAACCAAATTACTCCACGAATCATAATTTTGAAAAAAATGACGAAGAAACTCTGGAGTGATATATAATGGAGTGACTACATCATTTTCTTAATAGCTTATCAAGGCCATAAGTTTGTAATACTTCCTTATTGTATTTTGTGGTCAAAGAGTTTATGGCAATTTGACTTAAATCACAAATACCTATTTCTGGACCGAAAGTTCGCAGAATGAAAAAGTTGATTAGATTTTTATATTTTGATAGATCTTGGTAATTATTAAAAAACCTTAAGAGCCATTTTTCATTCCACTCGCAGTCAGAACTATGATGTAATACCATTATGGCTGATGTAAAAGCGTCTTCTCCTACAACATTAAGTGAAGGAAACCCATAAGTATCAAACAACAAATCTAATTCAGCGCGATTGACGCTATCTAAGTTATTCTGTGTTACCCAATCTATTTTGGTTCTTTGTTGGTCTTTATTTCCTATGGAAACTAATCTTTCTCGATAATAATCAAGGTCAGCAATTTGTCTATTTTCTATCGTGTCAAATTTATTTTCTTCTTTATCTGAAAGTCCGAGAGATTCGTCACATAGAGATTCAAAATTATTCCAAAAACTAACTTGAATATATGGTTGATATATTGATGCATGACCAAGATTAAATAGTTCACATATGACTGCATCATTAGAACTAAAAGCTTTAACTAGAGGTGCTTCAATCATGTCAAAGTGTTGTAACGTATAAAATACGTGACAGTAATTCCAATAGATCGAAGCTGAAAATTCTCCGTTTTTAGTTAATAAAGTCTTCTCAATTAATTTTATAGATGCAATTGCGTTCTTATAATCTTCATCTGGAACTTCATTAATATTACTGAAGTCGAAATATTTAATTTGTGAATCAAAATTGTCAATAGAAATTGATTGATTAAAATCTTGACACAAACATGAACTCACTTTGAATAAAAAAAGTAGAATAATAACTCTCATTGTGTATAATTTTGATGTCACTGACGGACCCTGAGATTTTATGCGCTATGTGAT
>CAZIMH010000243.1:0-5010 GCA_964540155.1 uncultured Saprospiraceae bacterium | reverse complement strand
TCAAAATTAAGCATGCGTATAAGGATGACTTATATAGATCAAAGCATATCCCATAATGGAACATGCCTAACGGTTGTCAATATCGAAGATGACACCTACGAAGTTGTGGCCATACTAGAGACTTTAAGAGTCACCAATTTGGGCACTCTCAAAAAAGGTGATTACATCAATCTAGAAAGGAGTGTTACTATGGAAACTAGACTAGATGGTCATTTAGTGCAAGGTCATGTAGACTGTACTGGTGTAGTAACTCAGATAAAAGATGAAAATGGGAGTTGGGAGTTCACTATATCATATCCCTCGAAGTACAGAAACTTACTCATACATAAAGGTAGTGTCACTCTCAATGGCATTAGTTTGACTATAACGGAATTGAGTTCTGATACATTAAAGGTGGCCATAATACCTTATACTTATGAGCATACAAATCTCCAATATCTTAAGATAGGTGATAGTCTAAATATCGAATTTGATTCCATAGGTAAATACATAGCTAATTACATGCAAAAAATAAATGCCTGACTAACATTCGCTAATCAGGCATTCGTATTTTATCTATTCAAAATAATTCGTTACTCTCCTGGCTCGACCTCAGCTTCTTCTACAACTTCTTCCTCTTCAGGAATAGCAACTAACTCTTTTGGCTTTACTAGTAATTCTCTAAATTTCCTTAGTCCCGTACCTGCTGGTATGAGCTTACCAGAAATAACATTCTCCTTCAGACCAGCAAGCTTGTCTACCTTAGCTCCAATCGCTGCAGTACTCAATACTTTTGTTGTTTCCTGGAATGATGCTGCCGATATCCAACTTTCAACACCTAATGAAGATTTGGTTATACCTTGAAGTATTGGCTTAGATGTTGCTGAAATAGCATCTCTAAATACAACTAGTTTCTTATCATTTCTCTTAAGATAAGAATTCTCCTCTCTTAATTGTCTGACTGAAACCAGCTGACCTGGCTTAAGCTTAGCCGATTCTCCACCATCCTCAACTACCTTCTTATCAAATATCCAATCATTCATTTCTAGAAACTTGAATCTATCTACTGCTTCTGATTCAAGGAAGGTAGTATCACCTGGATCTTCTATTTCTACCCTTCTCATCATTTGTCTTGCTATGACTTCAATGTGCTTATCATTGATACCAATACCTTGAGAACGATATACTTCTTGAATTCCATTTACAAGGTACTGTTGTACTGCAAATGGCCCCATGATATTTAGTATATCAAATGGAGAAGTAGCACCTTCTGAAAGCTTCGTTCCAGCTCTTACAAAGTCACCATCTTGAACGAGCATCAACTTACCTTTCTTAATGAGATACTTTCTCTTCTGATTTGTTTTGTCGTCAGAAACGAACACCTCTTGGTTTCCTCTTTTTACCTTTCCAAAGCTTACAATACCATCTATCTCAGAAGTAACAGCTGGGTTAGAAGGATTTCTGGCTTCAAATAATTCAGTAACTCTTGGAAGACCACCGGTAATATCTGATATCTGTCCAGTCTTTCTAGGAATCTTTGCCAGTTTCTCACCTGCTTTCACCTCCTGTCCGTTCTGCGCAGTAAGATAAGCGCCTACTGGCATCGTGTAAGATTTCAATTCCTCACCAGCAGGTGAAACAATCTTAATCATAGGAATCACCTTCTTATTCTTTGACTCTACAATCACGATTTCCTCATTACCTGTCAAATCATCACGTTCTTTTCTGAAAGTAATCAACTCTTCTAATCCATCAAATTTCACTAATCCTTTAACTTCAGAAAGTATCACGGCGTTGAATGGATCCCACTGGCTTATCAAATCGCCTTCGTTTACTTTTTGCTTGTCTTTTATATGGATTGTGGATCCATACTGGATATAAAATGTTGTAATCAATTTATTAGTCGTAGGTTCAATCAATCTGACTTCACCTGACCTAGAAAGGACTACATTGTTTTTAACACCATTTTCTTCATATGGCACAAACTCGATATTATCAAACTGTGCTATTCCACTCTTCTTAGATATAGTCTCCGATTCTGCTTTGCTTACAGAAGCAATACCACCCACGTGGAAGGTTCTTAACGTCAGCTGTGTACCCGGCTCTCCAATACTTTGTGCAGCAATAATTCCTACTGCATCACCCTCTTCAGCTATTCTATTAGTTGCTAGGTTTTTACCATAACATTTAGCGCATACCCCTCTCCTTGTCTCACAGGTTAATACTGATCTTATTTTCAGTTTTTCTATACCAGAATTCTCTATCATATCAGCCACCTTGTGGTCTATGTAAGAACCTGATTCCAGAATAACCTCATCAGTCTCAGGATGATGAACATCATTGAGAACATATCTACCTTCAATTCTAGAAGCTAAGCTAAGTACCACTTTATCATTCTCTATAAATGCAGTGATAGATATACCTCTGAGTGTATCACAATCTTCATCAGTTATAATAACATCTTGTGATACATCTACCAATCTTCTGGTCAAGTATCCTGCATCAGCAGTTTTCAAGGCTGTATCGGCAAGACCTTTTCTAGCACCGTGAGTAGATATAAAATAATCTTGGACAGAAAGACCTTCTAGGAAGTTAGACAGAATTGGATTCTCGATAATCGCTGGACCGGCATCACCTGATTTCTTAGGTTTCGCCATCAGTCCTCTTAATCCACACAACTGCTTAATTTGTTGCTTAGATCCCCTTGCTCCGGAGTCAAGCATCATGTATACTGAATTGAATCCTCCTTTGTGCTCCTTCAGCTCCGACATCAAGTTTTCTGTAATCTTATTATCTGCGAAAGTCCACTTATCGATTACTTGATTATATCTTTCATTAGGAGTTATGAGTCCCATGTTATAATTATCCCAAACCTCATCTACATCCGATTGTGCTTCTACTAGGGTCTGCTCTCTCTGAGTAGGATTTATTAGATCACCTAAATTAAAAGACAATCCACCTTTAAATGACCAGTAGAATCCCATCGTCTTAATCTTATCTAAGAAGATAGCAGTGGTTGGGAAATTTGTTCTGGTGATGATGTCTGAGATAACCAATTTCAGATTCTTCTTTGTAAGTAGGCTATTAATGAAAGGAACACCTTCAGGTCTCATCTCATTGAAAAGCACTCTACCTACAGTAGTCTCTACAAGGTCTAATACTAATTCACCTTCTTCGTTCTCTGTAAGTGCTCTTACTTTTATTCCTGTATGTAAGGCTATCTTATCTTCATTATATGCTATTACTACTTCTTCTGGTGAATAGAATTTTCTCTCGACGCCACCATGTCCAAATTTCATGTCAAGATTCTCTTTGGTAAGGTAGTACAAACCAAGAACCATATCCTGAGAAGGTAACGTTATAGGTGTACCGTTCTGTGGATTCAACATATTATGCGAAGACAACATCAGTACTTGTGCTTCCAAAATAGCCGCATGGCTAAGTGGCACGTGTACAGCCATTTGATCCCCATCAAAATCGGCGTTGAATGCGCCAGTAACAAGTGGGTGCAGTTGAATAGCTTTTCCTTCTACTAATTTAGGCTGGAAAGCTTGAATAGAAAGTCTGTGTAGTGTCGGTGCCCTGTTAAGAAGAACAGGATGCCCTTTCAGTACATTCTCTAATATTTCCCAAATAACTGGGTCCTTTCTATCTACTAGTTTCTTTGCAGACTTTACCGTCTTTACAATACCTCTTTCAATCAACTTTCGAATTACGAAAGGCTTGAATAATTCGGCAGCCATACCTTTTGGAAGTCCACATTCGTGAAGCTTTAGTTCTGGACCTACTACGATGACCGAACGACCAGAATAGTCAACCCTTTTTCCTAGAAGGTTTTGTCTGAATCGACCTTGCTTTCCCTTAAGTATATCACTGAGGGACTTAAGAGAACGACCACCTTCTGCTTTGACAGCATTAGATTTTCTAGAATTATCAAAAAGAGAATCTACGGCTTCTTGAAGCATCCTCTTTTCATTTCTAAGAATGACCTCAGGTGCTTTTATTTCAAGAAGTCTCTTCAGTCTGTTATTCCGTATAATTACCCTTCTGTAAAGATCATTCAAATCCGAACTAGCAAATCGTCCACCATCCAATGGAACTAATGGTCTTAATTCTGGTGGAATTATAGGTAAGTACTGTATGATAGCCCACTCAGGCTTATTTTCTATTCTTGTCTGTCCCTCTCTGAAAGATTCTACTACTCTCAATCTCTTGAGGGCTTCTGACTTCCTTTGTTGTGATGTTTCATTAGCAGCTTGGTGACGCAACTGGTACGACAGCTCATCCAAATCTAACCTCTCCAATAATTCCTTTACTGCCTCAGCACCCATCTTAGCAATGAACTTCTGAGGGTCAGTGTCATCAAGCATTTGATTCCCTTCGGGAAGTGTATCTAATATCTCAAAGTATTCTTCCTCAGTGTATAAGTCCTTAATCTCTATCTCTTCAGACTTTACGCCTGGCTGTATGACAGCATACCTCTCATAATAGATTATGGATTCTAATTTCTTAGAAGAAATTCCAAGTAGATAACCTATTTTATTTGGCAGTGATTTGAAGAACCAAATGTGAACCACAGGAACTACCAATTTGATATGGCCCATTCTCTCTCTTCTCACTTTCTTCTCCGTTACTTCAACCCCACATCTATCACAAACGATACCTTTATATCTTATTCTTTTGTACTTACCACAGTAACACTCATAATCCTTGACAGGGCCGAAAATTCTTTCGCAGAATAATCCATCTCTTTCAGGCTTATAAGTTCTATAATTAATCGTTTCAGGCTTGAGCACCTCTCCAAATGATCTATCTAGGATATCATCTGGTGAAGTCAAACAAATAGCTATAGTATCAAATTGCTTCTGAGTATTGTTATTATTTCTTTTAAATGGCATTTATCTCAATGTTTCAAAGATTAATCAAATTTGATATCTAGTGTCAGTCCTCTTAGCTCATGAATCAATACGTTGAAAGATTCAGGAATACTTGGTTTTGGAAGATTTTCACCTTTGACAATAGCTTCATATG
>CAZIMH010000242.1:0-5017 GCA_964540155.1 uncultured Saprospiraceae bacterium | reverse complement strand
CTGCATAAGTACCCAAACCTTAAGCTTGCCAGATTGCACTTGTGCTTCACTTTCCGTTGTTACCACAGGCGAAAATTGTGATCAACAAAATGGATCTCTGCTGTTACAATTATCGGATGGCGATGGTCCATATACAATAACTGAATCATCAGGACAATCTTGGCCTGACATTGATTCAGAACTTAGTCTCACTGATCTGGTTGCAGGGGATTACATTTTCACGATTACATCTTCATCAGGATGTTCGATTACTGAAATGTTGACTGTCCCAACCATCTCTGCTCCCATAGTTGCAGCAAATGTAATTTTCCCAGACTGTGGAGATCCTTATGGAGAAGTCCGTCTAAATTGGGTAGGTGGCCAATCCCCCATAGAGCTAACTGGAGACTTTATAGAATCAGACGTTAGCGCTCCCCTGCTACTCAATATGTTGGAAGAGAGAACATATAATGTCATTGTCACGGATGACGCAGGCTGCTCTGATCAAGTAACCTTTGATATCACACTACGACCAGAGCCACAGGTCCAGTACACCACCACCTGCCAAGACACCTCTGCATATCGCATAGACATACAAACTGGCATGTTTGTCGTGGAGTCAGATCTGGGACTGGATGTGCAGAGTGTAACCCCAGAATCTTTTATGATTTCGGACGTGCCCGCAGGCCAGTCACCTACTCTTACAGTGACAGACCCAATTACTGGCTGCGTCACCATTCTCCCCATAGATGTACCCGACTGTTCCTGCTCTGCGCAAGCCTTTGCTGGCACTAACCAAGTCATCTCCTGCTTCCAAGAGACCGTAGTACTTGATGCCAGTGCCTCTAGCCAAGGCCCACAATATACCTGTGCCTGGTTTGATGGCAGCGGGACGCTGATTAGTACCGATCAGCAATATGTCGCTACCTCAGCAGACACTTATCTTTTGGAAGTGTTTGATTCACAATTTAATTGCACTGTCGGACAAACCGTGACTGTGACAGACATCAGGAATGTACCCTCAGCAGTAATAACCCACCTAGATACTGTCCTTACTTGTATAAATGACTTCATAGATTTATCTACGACCGCCGAGGATAATGTAAGATACACTTGGTTTCATGAGGATATGGCGCTCACCTCTGAAGGACTCATGGCGCAATACACTGCATCGGGTCAGATTCGCCTTTTGGCCACAGATACTATTACAGGTTGTGAGTCGACCGACCAACTTTTCATCGAGATAGACACATTAGCGCCTTTAATCAATTTGGCGCCGCCTGCACAATTGAATTGTGATACAGATGAGGTACTGATTGATGGCACGGGCTCAGACGCTGGTAACGACATATCTCTGATGTGGCTATCTAGTGATGGCACTGTTTTATCAGAAACATCGGCTGTGCTTTCCACACCGCTTGCCGGTATGTACTTTCTACAATTAAAGGACAGCTCTAATGGTTGTATAGCGCTGGACAGTGTAGAAGTGACAGAGAATTTTGAAGCACCGGAATTCTCACTTGTAGAAGAGCTGGGTCTTTCCTGTACCGAATCTTCCGTGGACATCTCTCCTACCCTAATCTCAACTAACGATTATGATTTCGAATGGACACAGCAGCAAGTGGTACTATCTGAGCAGCAGCTACTGACAGTCTCTGAGGAGGGCAGTTATATCCTCGAGCTGAGAGACAGGAACTCAGGCTGTAGAAGTAGTGATACTATCCTAGTCACTGCGCCAGTGGAAATCGAGCGCTTGATAATAGATGTGGGTGACCCATCATGTCATGGAGATGCCAATGGATTCATCAACATTAGTGAGGTGAGTGGTGGCACGCCTGGTTACAATTATTTCTTGGACAGCATAGCGCAAATGGAACAGACCATAAGCGCACTGGGTGATGGCACCTACACAGTTATGGTCGTGGATGAGCAGGGCTGTGACTATGATACTTTAATCACCTTGACACAACCCGAACCCTTTCTTGTAGAAGCCCAACTAGAGGCTACCACTGTACCTACGGGTGCCGATGTACAAGTAGCCATCCTCACAGACTTGCCCGTCGATCAGATAAAAGCAGTCATATGGTCTCCAGAGATTCCTTGTGATAATTGTTTGGAGTACACCTTTACAGATGTGCAGCAAGCATTAGAATATACAGTCACCATTGTCAATAAAAACGACTGTGCTAAAACTGTGGCCATCAGCGTTCGCATTGATGATAACTTACCCATTTATCTGCCTACCATATTTTCTTTACAAGAGGAAGGCAACAATTCCTTCTATCCTCAGAGCCGTGAGACGGACCTTATGATTCTAGACATGAGCATCTATGACAGGTGGGGCAATCTCGTTTTTCACAGAGAGAACTTCTCGATTAATGATCCTACACAAGGGTGGGATGGCAGCTTTGGCAGTGAGCCTTCCTTAGTGGGAGTGTATGTCTACAAGATGCAATTTCTGTTAGAAGGTGAACTTCAAAATCGGGCAGGTTCAGTGACATTAGTTAGATGAGGATAGTCTTTGTTCTATAATTAGACAATTAATGCATCCATTCAATAATAACTGTAAATCACAGCCGACTATCTCATACAAACTCTCCATTTTTAATTTTCGACTACAAGAGGTCTGACTGTGGTAAGTCCATCCACACTTACTTGAAGAAAATATAAGCCTGACTCCAAATGATCAACTTCTAAATAAACGCCATTGCCTTCTTTAGTGAGGAGCTCCCTTGAAGATGTATCATATAATCTAAGCATAACTTTCCCTCCATGAGCTACATGGACATATATTCTGTCGGTAGCTGGATTGGGCATTATTGTTACCTCTGCATTGAGTACATCACTAGTCGAGGTAGGAAAATCATCGACTAGGTTTGATATTGTTGTGTTAGTGACAATTGGAGGATTACTATCAAAATATATCTGTGCTGTATTATCTATTATAGTGAAATCAGGTAAGTTCTCATTAGCTGTCAGACTATATGTCACGTAACCATGGCTTTCGGGCTCATTGGCAATGGAATCTGGCAACATGATATTTCTGAACAAAAACTCCATTTCTCTATCCGGATGTTGCATTACAACTACAGGATGCGAGCTATCTAAAATTTTGAAGGTTTCTAAATTTAGGTTTTCATTTAAGGTGTCTATAATGGAAATATGTCTCGCAAAGTCATTTCCAGTATTCTGAAATCTAATGGTATAGAATAACTCTGAATCCTTCATAGTATAGTTTTCATCTCCTAACCCGACAGGAGAAACTTGTTTGTCATTAGGATCAAAAGAACATCTAAGTTCTTCCTCCTGTATAAAAGTTTCTGACTTTTCAGTCCCTTGTATATCAGTATACTTCAAAGTCGTTTTGAAAGTCAATATTTCACCAATATTAGTTTCGTCTGGAAATTGTAAGTCTACTCTTAGTTTTCTTTCTTCAAACAAATTAATCCTTGTAAATGAATAGAAGATACTTTGTCCCATTATCTCAGCCCCCGGAAATATAACGTCTAGGATTTCGCAAGAAGGGTCAATTTCAATCTCTACAAAAATCTCTTCTGAAAAAGGTGTAGGTATACCCAAATTACTAACATTGACAGATAATGAACCTTGTTCATTACATCTCCCATTAAATATATTCTGGGTCGCTTCTAACTCTACAAATTCTTCTGCAAATGTGAGCCCAAAATCATAAGACATAGTATGGGTATCATCTTGACCAACAAAAGAATGACTCGTTGTCGTAGTAGGCACAAATCTATCATCAATCAAGATGGATAGATTATAAGAAGCACCTTGTTCAAAGCGATAATAGTATCGTCCCCTTCCAGTTGTAATTGTCTCCACACCATTGATTTCAATATCAATATTTGGAATAAAACTATCTTCAATATCAAAAATCCCATTTTCGTTTTGATCATAGAAAACTCTTCCTTGAAAGAATTCTTCACACGAATCATCAATAATAACTTCTCTTTGTATCAAACTATCACAACCATCTTGCGCAATTGTTTTAAAATTAAATAAACCTTCTCGAAATATTTGAAACCCAGCAATCTCCACAGTATCACCTCGACAAATTAGAATCTCATCAAAGCTATGGTATTCTGGAGAACTGCCGTCAAATTCATATTCTTCCGACGACTGAATCCCACAGTCAGATGTCAAGAACTCTACATGATAGACGCCACGATTACTTATGTCTTCAGCTAATAAAATGGATCTGTTGTTCTCACCTTCTAGCCTTTCACCATCTTTATACCATTGATAAGAATTTCCACCTATATATTTCGATTCAATCTTGAGACCAGCAAAACTACAATTGAAGGTAAGATCAGTAGCAGGCATTTCTATCTGAGTGAGATCTGCAGCATTTGAAACTCTGCAATTTTCTGAATTGATAACCTGATACAACTCACCACTAGAATCTGAATCTACAGTAATACATTGACCACCCCATTGGACCGCTAATCCTTCATTATACCAAATAAGGTCATCTTCAGTGGACGATCCAATAATAGGAATACAGAGATTTATCTGGTTAGAACAAAGAGAGCTCGTAACTAAAATATCTCCTAATGACGGACCGACATTTGGCCATCCAGTGATTTGAAATGTAGATATATCTTGACTCAAATCATCTTCTACAAAAACAAGATAATCACCACGTTCTATATTATGAAATATGCTAGATTCTTGGGACGATACTGTACCATTCGAACCTGGATCCACCTCATAAGTAACTTCTCCAGTGGCTCCCTCCACTTTTATATCTATAGAGCCTCCATACAAACAATCGTGGACAACTTTAATATCTGTGATTTTAATTTGACCATTTAAGTTCATGCCTAGACAAAGGCAGAGCGCTAGGAAGATAAGATTTTTCATATTGTTGTTCTATTGGTAATAACTGACAATACAACAACTACTCCCTAGTCTATCCTTTAATGAAATTTATTTATATGTGACAAGAATATGACATTTAGAATACCGAAAGCAGAAAGTCAGACTTGGTAATTTTAGTTTCTTGCTACAGATATAC
>CAZIMH010000241.1:0-5017 GCA_964540155.1 uncultured Saprospiraceae bacterium | reverse complement strand
CTAAGGCTATGGATTTTGGAATAGACGTATTGCCTAGAATGATACCTGCATTAGCCGCATTATCTGAGATGGTATCTTGGACTTTTCTTTTATATCCTGTTTCCGGATCAAGTCTGAATGATCGCGCTGCTATCAATTCCAGCGCTGGGACAATGCGGTCGGAGGCATCGATGATATGTTGCACAGTATTATCAGCTTCTGTCAAATCTCGATTGAGTACAAAGGCAATCTCTACTTCAATTCTCGGATCAAGAAACTGGTCAACCTTGATAGTGTCGCCATCATCAAAAACCATGTCATCAAGTAGAATCCCAAAATCTGGTTCGTCTATAGACATGGCCGCCTGCATAACCTTGGAAGTTAATCCAACTTTGTGGCCGACAATCTTTCGCCCTCTATCTTTTTTGATATCCATCCACTTATCTTGAATGTGATAAGCGTCATCTATAGTCATATCCGGATGGAAAGTCGTAGGTGGTTTTGTCTGCTGCCGCTCCTGCTCTGCTTTGTCCATTCTCAAAGCTTGGTGCTCAATCTGTTCAGGGGTAAGAGTTACCATGGTTGATTTTAGAAATTTCAGGTTTGTTGGTATTCGTAAAGGTAATTAGTGAGTTGTTATTAGGTTTGCACAAAAGCGCAAGAAATATTGCACAAAAGTGCAGAAGTCGATATATCTTTAATCTGTATGAGAGGCACTAGTAGATCCAATATCCTGTTCACAGACATTGATAATGGGGGCATGATGGAGATTAGAGAGTTGGTGCAGCATATAAAACCAAACCAAGTATCAGAGCCTCCTCATAGACATACTTTTCAAGAGATAATATTTCTGCAATCTGGGAAGGGATACCATTCTATAGACGGGAAGATATTTAAACTAGTAGCCAATACAATCTATCTAATTGGTCAAGGCCAGGTCCATATTTTTCATGAAGGCACGAATCTCAAGGGGTATATATTAAGGTACAAAGAGGACATGATTCCAGCTGAGATGAGTAAGTACGCTGTCGACTATACTTTGTTACAGATGCTGACTAATTCCAATGCACTTCATATGACCAAATCCGAAGCCAGTGTGATATGGCATAATTTGGAAGAACTGCACCAAGAACATCTTGGAATTACGGCGCAGCGTAATACAGATACCCTTCAGTTCATTTTATTGACTATTCTCTCGAGGATAAAGACCAAGATTCGAGCGACTTTCGAACAAAATCTCCATGAAACGGAAGGCCCAGACACGATTCTTCATAGATATATCCTCCTTATAGAAGACCATTTTAAAACAGCACATGACCTTGAATTCTACTATGGTTCTCTAGGTATAAATAAAAGAAAATTACTGAATATCACCCGAGAAAAAGTAGGTAAGACACCAAAGGAAATGCTGAATAATAGGCTGTTGACTGAAGCAGTACGACTTATAAAGTATTCAGACTTAAGCTTTAAAGAGATTTGTTTTGAATTGGGATATAGCGAACCTGCTTATTTTTCCAGACTGTTCAAGACTAAAATGGGTAAATCACCGAGGTTATTTCGTCAGGAAGAATCCTTATCTGATTAAAAACTACCTTTAGAACACAACCAAATAAGCTATATAATCATACAGTATAATGTTAAGTCTGCCTATAAGATGACAATGTCTTCTATACGAGAACTTAATTCAAGATTAAGGACCATCGGGACAATGTAATAGTTAGTTTTGCGCTTATTTTGAGCAAGTATTTATATTCTTTTTTATGTGTATGAGGTTTTTGCTGGTTTGGTTATTCTTGCTTCCCATTTTCATTAATCAAGGTGTAGCCCAAGAAACGACTGGGAGTATATCAGGCACAATCTATAATGAAGAAGGTGGCTCACTCCCTTTTGCAACAGTAACGGCTACAGACCAAGCAACAAATGCGACTTATAGTGTATATACGCTTGATGATGGCGCATTTCAGTTTCATAATTTGACACCATCACTCTATACCATAGAAGTCATGTTTGTCGGCTATAGAAATATGGTTTCTAATCCCTTACCAGTTAAGTTAGGACAGGAGGCCGTATATAATACGACCATGATTCCCGATTCTCAGGAATTGGAAGAAATTACAATATCATCTAGTCGGGTAGTGAAAGATGGTGCTGGTTATGCGGTAAGTGAAGATTTAATCGATGATATACCCGTCATCGTAAGAAGTATCCAAGAATTATCCAGAATCAATCCTCAGAATAACCTGAATTCCTTTGGCGGTGCTAGCCATAGATTCAATAATCTAAATATAGATGGTGTAGCTACCAATGATATCATCGGCTTCCAAGAACCAGCTAGTGGTTCGGCAGGCTCTCAGGCAAGTGGTACTCCTGGAAGTTTGTCTAAGTCACAGCCAATTGGATTTGGAGCTATAAAAGAATTATCAATTAAACTAACCCCATTTGATGTCAGTGTCGGCAACTTTAATGGCGCCAATATTGATATCGTCACTAAGAATGGTACCAATAATTTTGAGCATAGTGTTTTTGGCTTTGGAAATAATCAGGCTACTCTGGGAAGACGTATTGATGGTAATGAGATAACAAGAACTGATTTTTCTGACTATCAGCTTGGGTTAAATTCAGGAGGCCCCATAATAAAAGATAAGTTGTTTTATTTCGCAAATGTAGAGTTTGCGAAGTCTGTGACACCACTGGCTAATGCACCTGGCTCACCAGAGTCTGATATATCTCTAGAAGATGCCACTAGAGTTAGAAACCACCTCTTAGAAAATTATAATTACGATACAGGCGCATTTCAAGAAGCGTCTAATACAGTGCAAAGCACAAAAGTTTTTGGACGTCTTGATTATATCATCAACAAATATCACAAGCTTACCTTTAGGAGTAACTATGTAAGTGGTTTTGCTGATAACCTAGAATGGAGTAGTAATATTTTCAATTTCGGAAATCAAGGATTTAGGCATAATAGTAGATCTAGTAGCACAGTATTAGAACTGAAATCTAACTTCAGTCAGTTTTTTAATAAGCTAAATATCAGTTTTAATTCTGTGGTAGAAGGCAGAACTTTTGATGGAGATTTGTTCCCGCATATCCAGATTGCCACCTCGGCATCATCAAGAGTATTTGCTGGCACATATAGAGAAGCGTCAGTCTTTAATACGGCATTCAAGACACTTCAGATTACAGATAAGTTGTCTTTTGTTATGGAAGATCACTCTATCAGTGGAGGATTCCTTCTGCAGTTAAATGATGTCGATTACGGGTTCTTATCAGCTTGGAATGGCAGATGGGAGTATTCTTCCCTTGATAACTTTCTTAATGATAGACCTTCACGGATAAGGGGAGTTTATAATGTGGACCCTTCAAATAATAATTTCGATTTTGTACAAAATAATCCAGCGGGGACTTTTGGGGTGCTAGAGGGCGCTGCCTACCTACAAGATAAGTGGTCTATCTCAAATCAACTTAAGTTGTCTTTTGGAATAAGATTGGATATGCAATATCTGACAGAAGCACTTCCTATCAGTCCACTCATTAGCAATTCAGAAAATTTCAATAGTTTCAATAATCGCTTATCCAATAATCTACAATGGAATCCGCGAGTAAGTTTAGATTATAAGTTTGACGATTCAGGATGGTCGGTGACTGGTGGTACAGGATTGTTTTCAGGTAAGCTACCTTATTTGTGGTTTGGGTATTTCGACTACATATCTGGGACTGATTACTTCAATATAGATATTAGACCAGGAGGCGAGGAAGTGCAATTGACAGAACTTAGTGACTTGATTGAAGTGCAGCCTGGACTAACAGAAGTTAATCTTCTGGATCCAGATTTTAAATTTCCTAGAGATTGGAAAACCAATGTGGGTATAGAATGGCAAAAAGGAGAAAATTGGAAGTTTGCAGCTGAGTTTAGCTATACAAATGTGCTGCAAGGACTGTTTTTCCAAACGATAAACAGGACTGAAAATTTAGCTCAGTTTGAAGGAGCAGACAATAGATTGTTCTACAATACCAGTGGTGATGAAGTGAAAATAGATCAGAGCTTCACCAATATTTTTGTACTGACAAATACGAATCAAGGATATAGATACAATGTCACATTGACAGGAGAAAGAAAGTCTGGTAATTCCTATAGCTATATCGGGTATACATATGGGGTGAGTAAAGATATTAGTAGTACAGTGAGAAGTAGTCCTGCCGCTAATTATGAATGGAATCAAGCCTTATTCGGCAATGATCCAGAATTGTCTTTTTCTAATCATGACTTAAGACATAAACTTAATTTCTTACAATCATATAGTTTTGGTATTGGACATCATAGCTTAGAAGTAAGTCTTCTTTACAACGGACGATCAGGAACCCCATTCACTTTTGTCTATCAAGGTGATTTAAATAGAGATGGCTCTTCCCGTAATGACCTTATATATGTACCTGCTAATGAATCGGAAATTAATCTTGTAGACTTTACTGATATTAATGGGAATTTGGTGACTGCAGAAGAACAATGGCAATCTCTTGATGCCTATATAAGTAGTGTAGACTATTTGGATGAAAATAGAGGAAGCAGTACTGTGAGAAATGGCGGACGTACACCTTGGAATCATAGTGTAGATATGAGCTTTAAATTTAACTTATCTACTAAAGGCGGAAACAGGGCTTCCTTTAAAATGGATGTGTTCAATATCCTTAATGCCGTGAACTCTTCTTGGGGAAAACAATATTTTGTGCCTAATGTGGTCAACTCAAGTTTTAGTCTACTAGGTTTTGAAGGTATCACGGACTTCCAACCAGAATTCACCTTTGATATTCCATTAGATACACGTCCATGGATAGTGGATACATTTAATTCAAGGTGGAGATTGCAACTTGGGTTTGAATATGCGTTTTAACTTGCTTGTAAGGTATAAGTATAAAAGTACTCTTTACGATGAACGTGTAACCAAAAATTAAAAGATAGGTTCATAAATCAAAAATGGGTTTGAAGAAACAATTCTTCAAACCCATTTTATTTTATTAGTTGTCGTTACTGAACTTA
>CAZIMH010000240.1:0-5024 GCA_964540155.1 uncultured Saprospiraceae bacterium | reverse complement strand
GACCAATGCCTCAGACAAGAGAGCATATATTGCTTTGTCGTCAGGTTGGTGTTCCTAAGATTGTGGTTTTCATGAACAAAGTGGACTTAGTAGACGATGCAGAAATGCTAGAGCTTGTTGAGATGGAAGTTAGAGAACTTCTTTCACAATATGAGTTCGATGGCGATAACGCGTCAGTTATCCAAGGTTCAGCACTTAAAGCACTAGAAGGAACAGATGAAGGTAAAAAAGCAATCATGGATTTGATGGCTGCTGTAGATTCTGACATTCCTGAACCAGTTAGAGATGTAGACAAAGACTTCTTAATGCCGATAGAGGATGTATTCTCTATTACAGGTAGAGGTACTGTTGCAACAGGAAGAATTGAAAGAGGTGTAATTAACTCTGGAGATCCTGTAGAAATTGTAGGTATGATGGCAGCAGATGCTAAACCTTTAACTTCTACTATTACAGGAGTTGAGATGTTCAGAAAGATACTCGAAAGAGGAGAGGCAGGTGATAATGCTGGTCTTCTTCTAAGAGGTATCGATAAGAACGATATCAAGAGAGGAATGGTTATCGTTAAGCCAGGTTCAGTAACACCACACAAGAAATTCAAATGTGAGGTATATGTTCTTGGAAAAGATGAAGGAGGAAGACATACACCTTTCTTCAACGGCTACCGTCCTCAGTTTTATTTCAGAACCACTGATGTTACAGGAGATGTAGTTCTTCCTGATGGCGTTGAGATGGTTATGCCTGGTGATAATGTTTCACTAGAAGTAAATCTTATCAATCCAATCGCAATGGAGAAAGGATTAAGATTTGCGATTAGAGAAGGTGGTAGAACGGTAGGTGCAGGTCAGGTTACTGAAATTTTGGAATAAGAAGTTATTCTTTAGGAAAGATATTACAGAAATTAAGTATCCGTTTACGGGTACTTAATTTTCTGATTTTTACACATATGGGAAATACAGGGGAATAGCTCAATTGGTAGAGCAGTGGTCTCCAAAACCAAAGGTTGCGGGTTCGATTCCTGTTTCCCCTGCCACTATATAATTTAGAAGGAATGAATGATATAGTTTTATACGTAAAAGAAAGCTACAATGAGCTAATTCATAAAGTGACATGGCCTACATGGCCTGACCTTTTTAGTAGTTCTAGATTAGTAATTATTGCGTCTGTGATATTAGCATTGATAATATTCTTTATGGATACTATTTCTAACTATGTACTCACAGCCATTTATTCAGTGAACTTCTAATAAGCCAATGGCAGAAGAAACAAGATGGTACTCACTCCGAGTAATAAGTGGAAAGGAGAAAAAAATAAAAGAGTACATAGAGTTAGAGTTGCAAAGGAAAAAGTGGAATGACTTTGTCCCTCAGATTTTAGTACCATCTGAAAAGGTGTACAAGATTCGAAGCGGGAAGAAAGTGATTATGGAAAGAAATATACTTCCGGGATACATCTTAGTAGAGGCATATCCTTCGAAGTTTTCAGGAGAGATCATCCAAGCCATTACTAATGTACCAAATGTGATACATTTTCTGGGCAGAACTAATCCAATCCCAATGCGTCAATCAGAGGCAAACAGGATGTTAGGTAAAGTAGATGAATCACAAGAGGTAGGGGAATCTATCCTGGAACCATTTATAGTCGGAGAAACTGTCAAAATTATAGACGGACCTTTCAATGACTTTGTTGGAGACATAAAAGAAGTCAACGACGAAAAGAAAAAGCTGAAAGTAATAGTAAAGATTTTCGGTAGAGGAACAGAAGTTGAATTGAACTTCATCCAAGTAGAAAAACAATAAAAAAATAGCGAAATCAAATAGCGATGGCTAAAGAAGTAGAAACGTTTATAAAGTTACAAGTTAGAGGAGGCTCAGCCAATCCATCACCACCGGTCGGACCAGCATTAGGTGCCAAAGGGGTGAACATCATGGAATTCTGCAAGCGATTCAACGCTAAGTCAGAAGATTCCAGAGGCAAACTTCTTCCGGTAACAATTACAGTATATAAAGACAAGTCATTTGATTTTGTCATCAAGACTGTGCCTGCAGCAGTGCAGCTTCTTGAAGCTGCTAAACTTAAAAAAGGATCACCGGAGTCTAATAGAAATAAAGTCGGGAGTGTAACATGGGATCAGGTAAAAGCGATTGCTGAGGATAAAATGGAAGACTTGAATGCCTTTACTGTAGAATCAGGAATGAAAATGGTTGCTGGTACTGCAAGAAGTATGGGTGTAACTATATCAGGTACACCACCATGGCCAGTTGAAGGCGCAGAAGCCTAACAAGAGAAATAATTTTAATTCATAGAAAGGGAGTCTTTAGTCAAGACGCTTGTACCTTATAACTTTAATTAATGGCTAAACTAACCAAGAAAAGAAAAGTATCTAATGCAAAAGTAGACCCAGATAAGCTATACGGCTTAGATGAGGCGATGGCATTAGTCAAAGAGGTAAACACTGCAAAATTTGATGCCTCTGTAGATCTTCACATTAATCTAGGTGTGGATCCAAGGAAACCCGATCAAGCGATTAGAGGTACAGTCAAACTTCCTAACGGTACTGGTAAAACAAAAAAAGTACTTGTCATGTGTACGCCTGACAAAGAAGAAGAAGCAAAAGCTGCTGGCGCTGATTATGTAGGTCTTGATGAGTATGTTACTAAAATTCAAGGGGGGTGGACTGATGTAGATGTAGTGATAGCTGCACCAAATGTCATGGCTCAAGTCGGTAAAATTGGTAGAATTCTCGGACCTAGAGGATTGATGCCTAACCCTAAGTCAGGTACAGTAACGCCAAATGTAGGAGCAGCTGTAGAAGAAGTTAAAGGTGGTAAGATTGCATTTAGGGTAGACAAATACGGTATAATCCATAACTCTATTGGAAGAGTGTCATTTACAGCAGAGAAATTGTCACAGAATGCTGCTGAATTAATTGGTCTTATAAGAAAAATGAAGCCTTCATCAGCAAAAGGAGCTTATTTCCAAAGTATTAGTGTAGCTTCTACAATGAGTCCTGGTATTAAGATAGATATCAAAGACGCATAGAAATTATCATTACAGAGTAGCAAAAAGATAACAATGACAAAAGAAGATAAAGTACTAGCAGTAGAAGAACTTAAAGCTAAGTTGCAAGATGCTGCGCATTTCTATATAGCAGATTCATCAGAACTTTCAGTTGCAGATATCAATAATTTAAGAGGTATTTGTTTTAAGGAAGGTGTTGAAATTAAAGTAGTAAAGAATTCTCTAGTGCAGAAAGCAATGCAAGCTGTCGGAGATGATGGAAGATTCGATGAATTATACGGTGTCCTGAAAGGACCAACATCGATAATGTTTTCAGAAGTGGCGAATAAGCCCGCAAAGATTATAGAAGATTTTAGAAAGTCACATGATAAGCCAGTCCTAAAGGCAGCTTACATAGATTCAAGTATATACCTTGGAGATGAGTCAGTCAAACAGTTGGCGTCACTCAAGTCCAAAGAAGAATTAATAGGAGATGTAATTCTATTATTACAATCACCTATGAAGAATGTTGTTTCTGCCCTACAGTCGGGTGGTAACAAACTTTCTGGTCTAGTGAAAGCACTAGAAGAGAGAGCACAATAAGCTAAGGCTTCCAAGCTAATCGCATCTTTATTTAGATGTAATTATTTTATCATATATTAAAAAAATATTTTCATGGCAGACATAAAGTCACTTGCGGACCAGTTAGTTGGTTTGACAGTAAAAGAAGTCAATGAACTCGCTGAGATTCTAAAAGACGAACATGGTATTGAACCTGCTGCTGCAGCTGTAGCGGTTGCTGCTGGCCCAGCTGGCGGAGGAGATGGTGGTGGTGCAGAACAAACTGATTTCACAGTAATGTTGAATTCAGCAGGATCTGCAAAACTAGCAGTCGTAAAGGAAGTTAAAAATCTATTAGGATTAGGACTTAAGGATGCGAAGGCTCTTGTAGATGGAGCACCTACTGCAATTAAAGAAGGTGTGCCAAAAGAAGAGGCAGAATCAATCAAAGCTGCACTGGAAGGTGCAGGTGCTGATGTTGAACTAAAGTAAACATTAGCTGCTGATTATAGCATCTCAACCATAAGATAAAGTAGCGCTTAGTCATTGTTTACAATGGCTAAGCTTTACTTGTTTCTATAATTGAGGTTCTATGGTTTAGTTGTTTTTTTATCATCCAACATTTATTAGAATCAATTAATCAATGGCAAGAGCAAACGCAGTAGCATCAGCCCCAAGACATAACTTCGGTAAGATTAAGGCAGCTGAATATCCTGATTTATTAGGTATACAAATCAAGTCTTTTCAGGAATTTTTCCAGTTGGAAACTACTCCAGAAAACCGAGTAAATGAAGGTCTCTTTAATGTGTTTCAGGATAATTTTCCAATAACGGATGCCAGAAATATATTCGTTCTGGAGTTCTTGGACTACTTCATAGACCCACCTAGATATAGCATTGCAGAATGTATGGAAAGAGGCCTGACATACAGTGTCCCTCTTAAAGCTAAACTGCGGCTGTCATGTAATGATGAAGAGCACGTAGATTTCCAAACTATTGTACAAGACGTTTTCTTAGGGAACATACCTTATATGACCCCTAAGGGTACCTTCTGTATCAATGGTGCAGAGAGAGTCGTCGTGTCACAATTACACAGATCACCTGGTGTATTCTTCAGTCTAAATTTCCACCCTAACGGTACCAAGATTTACTCGGCAAGAGTTATCCCTTTCAAAGGTGCTTGGATGGAATTTACGACGGATATCAATAATGTCATGTTCGCTTACATTGACAGAAAGAAAAAATTCCCAGTAACCACTTTACTTAGAGCAATAGGTTACGATTCTGATAAAGATATACTTGAGATATTTGGTCTGTCTGAAGAAATTAAGGCAGATAAAAAATCTCTAAAGAAAGCTATAGGCAGAAAGCTAGCTGCCAGAGTTCTGAAAAAGTGGAATGAAGATTATGTAGATGAAGATACAGGTGAGGTTGTTACTATTGAAAGAAACGAGATCATCCTAGAAA
>CAZIMH010000239.1:0-5024 GCA_964540155.1 uncultured Saprospiraceae bacterium | reverse complement strand
TAATAACCATTAATATGATTTCAGCTTTTATACATTTGCATCAAACTCAATTTTGTGAAGCAATATCTAGACCTACTGGATCATATCTTGACGCAAGGCACCGCTAAATCTGATCGCACTGGAACAGGCACACTAAGTTGTTTTGGTTACCAAATGAGATTTAATCTACAGGATGGCTTCCCGCTTGTCACCACTAAGAAACTTCATCTAAAATCTATCATCTACGAATTGCTTTGGTTTCTCAAGGGAGACACAAATATTGCCTACCTCAAGGACAATGGCGTCAGAATCTGGAACGAATGGGCGGATGATAAGGGTGATTTGGGTCCTGTATATGGTAAGCAATGGCGCAGTTGGACAAAGCCAAATGGCGAGACTGTAGACCAAATCAGTAAAGCCATAGATACAATAAAGAATAATCCTGATAGCAGAAGAATCATCGTCAATGCATGGAATGTAGGCGAATTAGAAGATATGGCATTGACGCCGTGTCATTGCTTATTTCAGTTTTATGTAGCAGATGGAAAATTAAGCTGTCAACTATACCAGAGATCGGCTGACACATTTTTAGGAGTACCTTTTAATATAGCCTCCTATGCGCTACTGACAATGATGATGGCACAAGTCTGCAATTTGGAAGTAGGCGAATTCATTCATTCATTTGGAGATGTGCATTTGTACAATAACCATTTGGAGCAGGCAAAATTACAGTTGACAAGGGATCCACATCCTTTGCCGCAGATGATTTTAAATAAAGGAGTTAGAAATATATTTGAATTTGATTATGAGGATTTTACGCTAGAGAACTACAAATATCATCCAAAGATATCCGCACCAATATCGGTGTGATTTCGAGTAGTTATTTAGATAAAATCTAAATAAAAAACAAGCTATTATATTACTACGCTTTGCTATGCGTGAAATGATAACTTTGCAGCAATTTTTGAGGCGTTTGGATAAACGTGGAATGAGAACTAATAAACAAGGCCAATGCTTAACTATCTAAGTAAGATCTTACCAACTCTGGCATTATTGGCACTGCCAATGCTCATCTCAGCCCAAGCAGATGAGGCTGCTATGGATGCTGGAAAAGCTCTATTTAAAAACAACTGTGCGCAGTGTCATGCTAAAAACATGAAATCAGATGCGACAGGCCCTGCGCTAGGAGGTGCACAAGAGAGATGGGCAGACTACCCTGAAGAGGATTTATATGCATGGATAAGGAATTCACAAGGCCTTGTTGCTAAAGGGCACCCTAGAGCTGTATCTCTATATAATGAGTGGAACAAATCTGTGATGCAGCCTTTCCCTAATTTGACAGATGAGAATATTAGTAACCTACTCTCATATGTTAATGGTGTGGCTGCCGGGGTCTACCCACCGCGTGTTGTTGATCCAACTGGTGGCGATGATGTCGCAGAAGCAAAGTCTACACCTACTTGGCTTTATTATGCCTTATTTGGCTTTTTAGCACTTTTAGCGCTTCTACTTGCAAGGATTATCTCAAACCTTAATGTTATTGCCGCTGCAAAAGCTGGTGAAGCATATACACAGAAAACACTATGGCAAACACTGACCAGCAAGAGTGTTATTTCTTTCGCCTTGTTTGCCGCAGTCATTTTAGGCGGTTATACCACTGTCAATAATGCGATTAATCTTGGTCGACAACAAGGATATGCACCTGACCAACCGATAAAATTCTCACACGAAACCCATGCTGGTTTGCACCAAATAGACTGTCAATACTGTCATGATGGTGCTCGCCGATCTAAGCATGCCGTCATTCCAGCTACCAATACCTGTATGAATTGCCACAGAGCAATCAAGGTAGGGTCAGAACATGGAACGGCAGAAATAACTAAAATATATGCTTCTATAGGCTATGATCCGAGTACAAACACCTACGTCAAGGACTACAATGATATGCCAAAAGATTCTATAAAAGCACTCTATACAAAATGGATAGCTGACACTTATCTATCTGAAAACGAGGGACTTGAAGAATTAGATGAAGAAGGAATCGAAGTTGTGGATGCACAATGGAAAGGCATCGTTTCATCTTTGACAAACGAGCAGAAGAAAGAAATACCTGGTCCTATAGAATGGAAGCGAATTCACAACCTCCCGGACCATGTATATTTTAATCATGCGCAACATGTATCTGTAGGAAAATTGGAATGTCAGCAATGTCATGGTGAGGTAGAAGCAATGGACGTATTAGCTCAGCACTCACCATTATCTATGGGATGGTGTATTAATTGTCACAGAGAGACAGAAGTACAATTCAAAGGCAATGAGTACTATGCGAGTTATGCGAAATACCACGAAGAATTGGCTTCAGGAGATAAGGAAAAAGTAACCGTAGAGGACATCGGTGGGTTGGAATGCCAGAAATGTCACTATTAGAAAAAGAACCTAGAACTACGAAACAAAGCAAATGAATAAAGATTCTATCTGGATTGGAGAGAAGGACCTCAACAGAGATGAGGCGTTTCTTTCTACAGTAGACCAGGAATTTGGCGCAGCCGAAGTAATGGCCCAGTCTGATTCTCTTGTAGAGAAAGAGTCCAATCGAAGAGACTTTCTAAAGTTTTTGGGCTTCGGTCTTGGCGCCGCTACAGTAGCAGCAGGATGTGATATACCTGTAAAAAGAGCTATACCTTATGTAATCAAGCCTGACCATATCGTGCCAGGGGTAGCCACTTATTATGCATCCTCTTTTGTAGATGGTGGTGATTATTGTCCTATCCTCGTTAAGTGCAGAGAAGGTCGTCCTATAAAGATAGAAGGCAATGATATGTCATCTATGACTAAAGGGGGTACGTCGGCTAGAGCGCAAGCTGCAGTACTAGGTCTGTATGATATAAATAGATACAGAGGCCCGATGATGATAGACGGCGATGGTTTTGCTGGCTCGTCGTGGGATGATACAGACAAAGCGATTATGGCTAAACTGGCCGCCTCTAAAAATATCCGAATTGTAACCAATACAATTCTTAGTCCGACTGCCAAGCAAGTCTTAGAGGACTTCAAAGCAAGATATCCACAGACCCAGGTGGCAACCTATGATCCTGTATCGGCTGCAGCCTTATTAGAAGCTAATGACCTATCTTTTGGTGATAGAGTGGTTCCCGGATACAGATTTGATAAAGCAGATGTGATTGTCAGTTTTAATGCTGACTTTCTAGGTACTTGGATTTCTCCTGTAGAATATGCAGCAGATTATATCAAAGGAAGAAAAGTCAATGCTGACAAACCGAGAATGTCTAGACACATTCAGGTAGAAAGTCATATGTCAATGACAGGGTCTAATGCAGACCAAAGAGTACTTATAAAACCTTCAGAACTAGGTGCTTCAATTGCTTACTTACACGGAAAACTCGTAGGAGGTTCTGGTGGCAGTGGGTTAAATGATGCAGCCAAGGCGGCTCTGAATAAAGTGGCGGGCGAATTAAAAGCAGCTGCAGGAAGATCACTTGTGGTGAGTGCTTCTAATAATGTGAATGAGCAAATACTAGTAAATGCCATCAATAATGAATTAGGCAATTACGGTAATACGTTAGGATTTTCTGACGCCTCTTACCAAAGACAAGGAGACGAAAGACAAGTCGATAAACTAATCAATGAAATTAGTGGTGGCAGAGTAGATACAGTAATCGTGTGGGGCGCTAATCCCGCTTATGATTTCTATAATGCTGCAGGTTTTGCTGAGGCAATGACTAAGGTAGAGAATAAGATTGCTCTAGCTTACCAACCTAATGAAACAACCGCGCTTTGCAATGCAATAGCACCTACCCATCATTTATTAGAAAGCTGGGGAGATGCACAACCTAAGCGAGGTCAATTAAGCTTAATACAACCGACGATTCATCCTCTATTCAATACGAGACAAGCGGAAGCCTCTTTACTTAAGTGGACTGGAGGTAGTGACAATTACGAGTCTTATCTAAAAAATAATTGGAAGCAGACGGCATTCTCTTCTCAGGATGCATTTAGCACATTCGGCTCTTTCTGGGATTCAGCCTTACACGATGGGGTTGTGTCAGGAGGCTATGGCGGTGGTTCTGGTGGAGGCTTTAATGTAGATGTAAGTCTTGCAGCTAGAAAGATATCTGCACCTGCAGGTAATGATGCTTTGGAAGTAGTATTCTTTGAGCCGGTGAGTATTGGGAACGGACAGTACAGTACTAATCCATGGTTACAAGAGATGCCTGATCCAGTGGCACGTACAAGTTGGGGTAACTATCTAGCTATTCCTGTCGGTTATGATGGCGGTAAGAAGTTCGTGGGAATGAACAAGCTGAAAGATGGAGATATGGCTGAGGTGAAGATTGGGGATAAGGTAATGAAAGTGCCTGTTATACAGCAATTTGGAATGGCGCCAAACACCATCGGATTAGCCTTAGGTAATGGAAGAAGATCGGCTGGAAAATGTGGGACTGGCGTTGGCGTTGATGTCAATGACTGTCTAACTGTAGAAAGCGGACTAAGTCAATATTACAATACCAATGTAGAACTGTCTTCTAAGATAGGAGAGGAAGAACACTACTCTTGTGTGCAATACCATAATACAATAGGTGTAAAAGCAGATAACAAAAATGGTGAGCGAATCAATGCGGACGAAGCGACGCTTGGTCAGACTGCTTATGGTGTTGGTATTACAGGATATCAAGGATCACTCACAGAAAGGTCAGTTATATATCCTACGACACTAAAAGACCTGAGTAGCAGCATCGCTAGATTACATGAAAAGCAAGGAGAATTTGACCACTTAAATGATGCGACACTTTATCCGTATGATGAGTATGTAGCAGATAAGTATAGTCAAGGTCATCACTGGGGCATGCACGTTGATTTAAATGCTTGTATCGGATGTAATGCTTGTACAGTTTCCTGCATGGCAGAAAATAACGTACCAGTAGTAGGTAAAAAAGAGGTGAGCAGACATCATGAGATGACTTGGCTAAGGATAGATAGATATTACTTCGGTGATGCGACTAATCCTAATACAGTCTATCAGCCGA